>CAKTEZ010000007.1 GCA_934553255.1 uncultured Oscillospiraceae bacterium | reverse complement strand
ACGGGCTTCGCCGTTTCGGCGGCGAAGCCCGCTGTGTACTGAGGAGGAGTCCCCATGGAATTTATTCAGACGATCGGCAAGCTCATCGTCCGTTACCACACCTTCTTTGAAGATGGCGTTGTCAACACGCTCATCATCGCCGCCTTTTCCGTGCTGCTCGGCACGATCTTCGGCACACTCATGGCGGGTATGCGTATGAGCCGCATCCTGCCGCTCCATTGGTTCGGCGTGGCCTATGTCGAGTTCGTCCGCGGAACGCCCCTGATGGTACAGCTCATGTTCATTTTCTACGCCCTGCCGATGATCGGCATCACGATCCCCGACATTTCGTGGATCCCGAATTTTCAGCGTTTTGCCGCAGGCATTGTGGCGATGAGTCTCAACAGCTGCGCCTATGTCGCCGAGATCATCCGTTCCGGCGTGCAGGCTGTGGACTACGGGCAGATGGAGGCCGCGCGGAGCGTCGGCTTCAGCCACAGCCAGGCCATGCGCCTTGTCGTGCTGCCGCAGGCGATCAGGAACATCCTCCCCGCGCTCGGCAACGAGTTCGTTTCCGTCATCAAGGAATCGTCCATCGTTTCCATCATCGGCATTGCCGACCTGATGTTCCGCACGAACGATGTCATCGCCCTGACCTTCAAGAGCCTTCCCAGCCTCGCCATCGCGGCGCTGTGCTATTTTGCGCTGACCTTCACGAGCGGACGCCTCATCGCTCTGGCAGAAAGGAAGATGAACCATGGCAAATGAGAACATTCTTCAGGTCGTGGACCTGTGCAAGAGTTTCCATAAGCTTGATGTCCTCAAGCACATCAGCGTCACCTTTAAAAAGAACGAGGTCGTGTCCATCATCGGCCCCTCCGGCGGCGGAAAAAGCACCTTCCTTCGCTGCCTGAACCTGTTGGAAACGCCGACCTCCGGCCAGATCCTGTTCGACGGCGTGGACATCTGCGCCAAAGGGCAGAGCCGCCGCATCGACCAACTCCGCCAGAAGATGGGCATGGTGTTTCAGCAGTTCAACCTGTTCAACAACATGGATGTGATGCACAACCTGACCGCCGCGCCCACGCGCATCAAGGGCATGGACAAGGCGGAGGCCGCGGCCAGAGCGCTCGCGCTGCTTGCGCGCGTCGGTCTTGCCGACCGCGCGGACGCCTATCCCAGCCAGCTTTCCGGCGGACAGAAGCAGCGTATCGCCATCGTGCGCTCGCTGATGATGGATCCCGAGGTCATGCTCTTCGACGAGCCGACCAGCGCGCTCGACCCCGAAATGATCGGCGAGGTGCTGGATGTGATGAAGGACCTTGCCGAAAGCGGCATGACGATGATCGTCGTGACGCATGAAATGCGTTTCGCGCGCGAGGTCAGCAGCCGCACCATTTTCCTCGACGGCGGACAGATCGAGGAGGATAAGCCCTCGCACGAGCTGTTTGCCCATCCCGAAAGTCCGCGCCTTGTCAGCTTCCTCAACAAGGTGCTTTGAAGCCGTTCCATTCCGCGCCTTGCGGTACTCAAAGCGGTTCTGAACAGAAAAATATCCGTATCCCCGCCGGAAACGGGGATACGGATATTTTTTCACGAAGCGCATCGTGCAAAGCGTCCGCGGCCTGTTCTATGACATCGGCAGACCGTATTTTCGCTTCACGCACTCCAGCTTTTCGAGCATCGGCTCGGCAAAGAACCAGAGGAACACCGCCGTGGATACGGCCTGCACCGCGTCCATCGCAAAGCCGGAGGCGCAGTAGACCGCAAGGCTCTGCCATGTCAGCGAACCCGTAGCGAGCAGCGCGGAATAGGCATTGAGCAGAACGCCGTAGACGGCGAACGCGCCCACCACGCCGCAGGCGCAGAGCGTCCACCGATTTCGTGGCAGGCTGCCCCCGCGGAACACCAGCCCCGTGAAAAAGCCGCACAGTCCCATGCCGAGCATCTGCCACGGCGTCCACGGCCCCTGCGAAAAGAGCATATTGGACACCAACATCGTCACCGCGCCCACAAGAAAGCCCGCTTCGCCGCCGAGCGCCGCGCCCGCGAGGATGGTCAGCGCCAGCACGGGCTTGCACTGCGGCAGCATAAAGAACGCCGCGCGGCCCGCCACGCCGAGCGCGCACAGCACCGCGAGAACGACCAGCTCCCGCGCGCGGGGTCTTCGTCCCTCAAAGGCGAGGAAAAACGGCAGCATGACCTCCAAAAGCATCAGCAGCGCAACGGCGTAGTAGCCGCGCTCGCCGAAGAGTCTCGGACCCGCGAGAAGCGTGAGCGGCACGAGGAGGAACGGCAGGAGCCGAAGAAGAACGGTCCGTGCAGAGCGCTTTTGCGTCTCCCGCGGCGTGGGAGCGGCATTCTCCTCCGGCTTGGGCGGCTGCGGCGGGAGAGCGCGCCGTGCGTCTTCCGGATCCGTTTTTCCGCCGCAGGCGGCAATGATGTCCTCCACCGTCACGGCAGAGGGCAGCCGGTCGCGCGCCATGCGGTTTGCCGCCGTGGTGTAAAAGCGGTTGCAGGCGAAAAATTCCTGCGGCGCGCCCTCGGCGGCAATGCCGCCGTCGAAAAAGAGCGCGCAGCGCTGCGCGTAAGCGGCGCAGAATTCAATGTCGTGGCTGACCATGACGACGGTCACGCCCCGTGCGAGCAGGTCCCGCAGAAGCCCCGCCAGCTCCGCCTTGAACGCCGCGTCCAATCCGCGCGTTGGCTCGTCGAGCAACAGAACATCGGGTTGCGTGAGCAGAATTTTCGCCAACGCCGCACGCTGCTGCTCACCGCCGGAAAGGTCGTAGGGGTGACGGTCCAGCAGCGCGTCCAGACGGCAGAGTGCGGTGACACGGGCGAGCGCCGCCGCGTCGGAGGTGACCTCGGCAAGGTCCTCGCGCACCGTTTTCTTGGCAAAGAGCGTCTGCACCTCCTGCGGCAGAAGCGCCGCTCTGCCGCTGACGCTCACCGTCCCGCGGTAGGGTCTTTGCAGTCCCGCGAGCAGGCGGAGCGTGGTGGTCTTTCCCGCGCCATTTCCGCCGAGAAGGGCAAGGAATTCGCCCTTACGCACCGTCAATTCCACTCCGCGCAGCACATCCGGCGCGTCCTGCGCGTACTTGAACCATGCGTCCGCGACCGTCACAGCCGTTCGCTCCGAAAACACGGGCAGCGGACGCTGCGGTACGGCCTTCAGCTTCTGCGAAGCGGAAAGATCCGCAAGCCAGCCGCGCCCCTCACGCACGGAAACGGGGCAGGCGAAGCCGTTCTCTACCGCCGCCCACACGCGCATGGCGGCAGGCATGGCGCGGAACATCTCATGCCGCGTGCCGCGAAGCTGCGCGCCCACGGCGCGGGACGAGCCGTCCGCGAGGACGCGCCCGCCATCGAGTACAACAGCGCGGTCGGAAAGCGGCAGCGCCTCCTCCAGCCGCTGCTCGGAGAGCAGCACCGTCGTCCCCAGTTCGCGGTTGACACGCGCGAGCACGGATAGAAAGTCCGCCGCCGCGATGGGGTCGAGCTGGGCGGTCGGCTCATCCAGAATCAGCACATCCGGCCGCATCGTCAGCGCGGCGGCAAGGTTCAAAAGCTGCTTCTGCCCGCCGGAGAGCGACGCCGTCTCGCGGTGAAACCAGCCTTCCATGCCGAAGAACGACGCCATTTCCGCAACGCGGCGGCGAATGGTCGGCGTATCGCAGCCAAGGCTTTCCGGCCCAAAGGCCAGCTCGTGCCAGACCTTGTCGGTGACGATTTGGTTTTCCGGGCTTTGCTGCACAAAGCCGATGCGTTCCGCCTGCTCGCGCTGAGAAACCTCCTCGAGAGTGCGGCTGTCAAAGACGACCGTACCCGTGCGCGTACCGCTCGGCGCGAGCGCGGTCTTAAGCTGACGGAGGAGCGTGGATTTCCCGCCGCCGGAGAGGCCGCAGAGCGTGACGAACTCACCCGCGCGGAGCGTCAGGCTCACATCCCGCAGGGCAGGCGCGGGCTGCGCAGGATAGGTGAAGGTCAGTCCTTCGACGCGATAAAGCTCCATGCGCGTTCCTCCTTTCTTTGCAGCAGCACCGGCGTCAGGCACAGCAGAAGATAGGCCAAAAGAATGCTCAGCGAATACGGCGTCAGCGTGCCTCGCACGGTGGGATAGTAGCGCCACCGCACGCCGCCGAGCGCCCAGCCGAGGGTAATGTAAAGCCCGCAGACCGCCAGCCACAAGAGCAGGCGTCTGTCGCGGCGGCTGAAGCGGTAAAGGGAAAAGGCCGTGCGCCCGGGCAGTCCGTAGCCGCGGCTTTTCATGCTGTCTGCCGTCTCCACGGCGTTCTCTAGGCTCCAGGTCACCATGGTGGAAAAGACCGTCACGGCGCTCTTGAGCTTTTGGAGCCAGCCCTTTTCCGCGTACAGCCCCATGCCGCGCCGCGCCGCCGTCACCTCGCGCAGCTTTGCCTGAAAGCGCGGCACAAAGCGCAGCGTCATCGAGAGCAGGAGCGAGAGCGCGGGCGCGAGCCGCCCGAAAAGGTACATGAGCTTATCCGAGGTCATGACCGCGTTCCAGCAGGAAAACCACAGCACGACGGCGGCAAGCATCGCCGCGGCGGCGAAGCCGTAGGCAATGGATTCGAGCGTCAGAGGGTTGCCGGAGGGCAGATAGGTCAGAATGGTCGCCCCCTCATGACTGAAGGCGAGGTTCACCAGCGCGGCAAAGAGCGCCGTCGGCGCGAGCCAGAGCGCGGTGCGCCGCACCGCCGCGCCGCCGTTGAGCTGCGCGGCGCACCAAAGCGCGGCGCAGAGCGAAGCGGCAAGGAAAAGCGGGTGCAGGAAGAACATCGAAAAGGTCAGCACCAGAACGAAGTACAAAAGGTTCACCGCCGGATGGCAGGCAAGAAAGGCGTGGTGCTTCATGCGCCGACCCTCCCGCCGACATCCGCGCCGAAGTCGCAGGTGTAGACCCACTCGACGGTGTCGCCGTTCGCAAGGGCGTAGCGCGAGCAGCCGACATTCGGAAATTCGCCGTTCACGCGGTACATCCAGCCCGAGCCTTCGCCGCAGTCGAACTCGTAGAGGTTGCCGATGCCCTCGACATAGGCGGACTGGTAGAGCGGCGTTTCGGAGAACTCCATGTGTATCCTGTTCTCGCGGCACACGCGCTTGAGCAGGTCAAATGCACTCTCGCCCGCCGCGAATCCCACCGCAGTCGGCGAGAGCAGAACGCCGTCCGCAGGAATGAGGTCCGTTTTCTCCGCGTCAAGCCGGTCGAGATCTTCCAAGATCGTAGCGCAGGAGATGGAAACCGTACAGGTCGGCACGGTGTCCCCCACCGGCGTTTCCGGCTCGTTCGGTGAAGCGGGCGTGTCGGACATCTGTGTCGGCGCTTCAGTCTGCTCCGGCGGAGCGGCAGGAGTTTCCTCCTGCCGCGCGGTCTCGGAGGGAGCGGATGTGGCGGGCGTATCCCGCGCCGCATCGGGCGCGGCCACTTTGTTTTGTGTCGGCGAGGGCGCGGGCATCGGCTCTGCCGCCGGCGCGCCGCAAGCCGCAAGCGCGAATGCCAGCGCAAACGCCAGCAGCGCCGCGCGAAAGCGCCTTGCTGTTTTCATATCCGTCTCCCCCCTTTCGTTTCGGTATTGCTATGCCATCAGGCGGCAGGCTGCGTCAGCGCCGCCATCTGGTAGAGGCCGCTCTCACCGCGCTCCGCGCGGACAAGCGCCGCGAGGGCGCAGGTCGCCTGCTCGCTCGCCATAAGGTTCGTTTCGCCGCCGCGCTCGTGGCAGAAGCCGCCCTCCGCGGTCTGATAGGTCAGCAGCGCGTCGAGCGCGCTGTTCCCATTCTTCACAAAGCGGCTGTCCTCCGCGTCAAGGTCCAGCGCGTTGAGCGCAAGCAGCGCCTGCGCGCAGCTCTCGGCGTTCTCGCTCCCCCAGGAGGAGAAGCCTCCGTCCGCGTTCTGCATCGCGCTCAGGCACACGAGCGTGCGGTCGACCGCCAGCCGGACGCCGCTTTGCTCCCGATACTTCGCCAGCGACTGCAGGGCCATGGCGGTCAGGTCGGGATCGGCGTCCTCACCCATGAAGCTCCAGCCGCCGTTTGTCAGCTGCGCGGCGAGAACGGCGTCCACATACATCTGCCGCGTCGCCTGTGTTTTGGCCGCCGCGTTCTGCGGCATGGGATAATCGCGGCTGTCGAGCGCGAGGAGCGCGTAGACCGCGCCGTTCACGCCCTGCGCCGTCGTCTTTTCAAAGTCGCCGAGCGGGAGCGTCAGATCATAGCCCGCAATGTCCCGCGCGTCCTTTTCGAGCGCGGAGAGCGCGAGGATCACACGGCTGTGTTCGGTGTATTTGCGCTCGCTCAGCACGCCCTTATGCTCAC
This sequence comes from uncultured Oscillospiraceae bacterium, assembly GCA_934553255.1. Lineage (GTDB taxonomy): Bacteria > Bacillota > Clostridia > Oscillospirales > Oscillospiraceae > Hominicoprocola. The sequence goes on along the minus strand of CAKTEZ010000007.1, from coordinate 49,809 downwards.
GGACGGTCTGCTCCAACGCGGCGAAATAGTCGGCGAAGTAAGCGCTCTCCGTGTCCGCGCCGCCGCGGGCGAGGGCCAGCACCGTCCACTCGCCGCCGAGACTGCCATAGCGCGGCGCGCTCACGGCAGCGGTCAGGTAGGCCGACACGCCGTCATAAGCGGTCTGCGCGGCGCTCTTGCTCGCGGTGTCCCTGGGCAGTTCGCAGAAGCGCTGGAGAATGACCGCCAGCTGCGCGCGCGTCGCCGTATCCTTGGGGCTGAGCGTCGTCCCGCTCGTGCCGTTGAGGAGGCCCTTCATCACGCACCAGTGCATCGCCTCGTCCGCCCAACTGCTGATGCGCGGCGCATCGTCGTAGCGCAGCGGGAAGTACCACATACCGGTGAAGCCCTGTCCCTGCGCCTTACCATAGCGGTAGAGGATCGCGGCGAGCTGCTCGCGGGTGATGGCGTCGTTCGGACCGAAGCTGCTTTCGGTATAGCCGGTGACGATGCCGGTGGAGGCCGCCCAGCGCACAGCCTCGCCGTACCACGCGCCCTCGTCCGCATCGGCGTAGCGCAAGGCGTAGTTGACCGCGGGGCTGCCCGCAAGACGCCAGAGGATGGTGACGATCTGGGCGCGTGTGGCCGTGCCGTCCGGCGCAAACTCGCTCTCGGACACGCCGGTCATAAGGCCGTTTTCATAGGCGTATTTCACCGCGTCGGCGTACCACGCGGTGTCCGCAACATCGGAAAAGGACATCGCCGCGGCGCGCGCAACGACAAAGGTACTCAGGTGCGCCGTCTCAACGGTGACGGTCAGCGCGCCGTCCTTTTCGACGCATCTGCCGCGCGTGCGCTCCACCGTGCCGTCGCCGCTGAGAATGAGGACACGGCAGGCATCGCCGTCACGGAAGTGCTTCTTGTCTACGGGAATGTCAATCAACAATTTTTCGCCGCCGAACGCCGTGACCGGCTCGCCGCCGACCGTCAGCGTGACCTCAACGATAGAGGCACCGTCAAGCGCTTCGCCCGCAAGATTGTCCCTGATGTCCTCGGTCTGCTTTGCCGCGATCTCAAGCTTCCACTCGGAGCCGCTGTTCTTTGCCAACGCATTGAGTACCTCGGCGCTCAGGCTGACCTGCGCCTTGCCGCTTTCAACAACGAGACACACGCCCTGCTTCGCCGCAGCCATAGCCGCCGCCGCAGGCAGCGTGACCGCGAGACGGTCTGCGCCGTCCTTGACCTGCGGCGCGATGGTCACGGTGTCCTCGCCGGACTTCGCCGCCGCGCCGAGCGCCGCGTTCAGTTCCTCAGAGGAAACGGATGCACTCGCCGCACCGTCCCTGACGGTGACGACAGGGGTAAGCGAGGGACTGTCCGGCGTTTTGGCGTCCGCCATGCTGCCCGCGTCGGGGTCGAGCGTCCAGTCGTTGGTGTAGTACCACACAATGCTGTCGCCGTCTCCGATCGCATAGCTTGTCAGCCCGACATCCGGCAAAACTCCATTCACCTTGTAGAGCCAACCGGAATTTTCGCCATTGTCAAATTCGCTAAGTGTTTTCCCGTCCTTGCTGATGGAACGGACATAACCGCTCTCCGCGCCGACCTGAGACATACCGGCCTCAGCAAGCGCCTTGATAAGCGCGTGATAGACCGTTGCTCCCTCCCCCGGAATGGTGACCGAACCGTTAAACCAGTAGCCACTGTCCGCTTTGATCGTCATGCGGACGGTGATCTCCGTGCCGGTCGGCTCTGCGGGGGATTCCGTGCTGCCGCTTCCGGTCGCGCGTGCAGGAGCAACATCGTTGTCGCTGAAGTCATAGATGTTGTAGGCCTCACCCGTTCGCATGACCTGTGCTGCCGCGATCAAAGCGCGGAATGCCTGTTCGGTAGCGGCCGCGTTGAGACTTGCGTTATCCGTATATCCAAAGCCGCTGCCATCGGGCAATGCAAATGAGAGCAGCCCGTCAAAGACGCTACGGCCATCTGCAATAAACCGTTCGTCTGCCGCAGGATCAACGCCCACAGCAGCAAGACCGATAACGACCATCGCGGTAGAGTTGGCGTTTGCACCGTAGCCGCCGTCGTATACGCCTCCGCTCTTCATTTGAGAGACAAGGTAGTCTACCGCTTTTTCTACCGCCGTACTGACTCGCTCCTCATCACGATAGAATGAGAGTCCGGCAAGGACATTTGCAGTAGTGTCGATCGTACCCCACTCATCCCAGCTCCCATTTTCCTCCTGCGCAGCAAGGAGAGCATCGATGAGTGCATGTTCCTTCGCCTCTGTAGGTGCGCCCCTCCTTTGATTGTAGGCCGCGAGCGTATATGGTGCGCTCCACGCACTGGTGGACTGCTCAACGCTGTCAAGTCCCGTAAAGGCGTTGATGGGCGCATTGCTGTTGACCGGATACAACTGCGCAGGATCGGCGCCGATGGCTGTCAGTGCAAGGATTGCCTTGTCATAGGTCGTGTCCGTTATGCTGCTTTCCCCCAGAGCGGCGATAGTCTTGTTGATATAGGTTTGCTTCGCAGCGGCAGAGAGAGTGCTCCCACGGGGAAATGCCTTGGTGTAGGCAGCCATATCCATGACCCACCAGTCACTGCTGGCTTCGGTATTGGCCGCGGAAATATTCTTCAGCAGGTTATCGACCGTGGCATTCCCTGTCGGGCGCTCCGGCGTGCCGCTCGCCTGTCCATCGTCAAAGGTGATGGCATAGAGCAGTGTTGAGTTCCAACTCTGGTCATACGGTGTCTGTACCTGAATGATATCCGTTATGCCGTCTGCGTTGCTGTCAAGCTGCACCGTAGTGCGTGTTCCACCGGTATAAATATCGTCATACCAGCCAGAAAGATAGTTTCCTGCCTCGTCGTAATTATAGAGGAGAACATTGCCGGAGGTACATATCTCCGCTTCGGTCGTCCCAACGGGAACCGCGACCGTATAAAGCGTTACCGTCGTTGTAGTTCCATAGTAGTCAGAGTAACTGTATGCATTTGGCGCTTCCGTGATCTCCGTCATTGTCAGCCCGCCGACCCGAATGGTAAAGCGGGCCGGTTCCGGAGTCGGCTCCGGAGCGGAGGGCAGTTTGACGATGAAGTAATAAGAATCATCCTCGCCATCTGTCAGCCAATAGCCGTAGCAGGCTGTCAGGTCAAGGCCCGCATAGCCTTCCGCCGGCTGCCATCTGCCGTTTCCGTCCCATGTGCCGCCGACAAGGTAGGCGTCATTAACGGGTGCCTCATTCGTCCCTTCAACGCAGGCGCTTCTAAACGACACGATCTTGCCGTCTTCCATAGACGCAGAGAAATCTGTGAAACGAATTACTTCCGGCTGCACCGCCGTATCCGCTTCAATGTAGTAGACATTGCTTCCGTCGTATGTGCCGATAACGGTACATTTGTCCATGGCAATGTCCATGGTCGTTTCCGCTGCCCGGGTCGTGGCAGGCAGCAGGCTGATGACCATAACAAAGGCCATCAGCAGGGATAGTACGCGCTTTTTCATTTGTCTTTCTCCTTTCCTTTGTTGAAAAAAGCGTCTGCGCCCGCCCGCTCACGCGGGCCGCGCAGACGCAAAAGGGCGCACTAACCCCTTGTCTCCACGGCTCCCGGCTCGGGCAGGAGCTATCTCAAGCAGCCTGGGCATTCTGACTTATCTCCTCAAGGGAGCTTCACAGTGACCCGCTCGCGGGGCTTTTCACCCACATTTCCCCAGTCCGGTCTCTCCGGTGCTGCTGCTTTGCGATCTTATCCTGTTCAGGATCTTTCCTTTTCAAATTTCTTCGCCACATCCTCCAATAGGCTGCGGATGGGCAGATGCTGCGGACAGCCGTCCGTGCAGTAGCGACAGGAGGTGCAGGGGATCAGGTGCTTGCTCTTGAAGATCTCCTGCACCCTTTGGACGGCGGCCAGCTCGGTCTCGTTCAGCGGCTTGAAATCCGCCATGAAGGGGGCGATGTCCTTCACCTGCTTCAGACTGCTCATGCCCGAGAGTACCATCAGCATGCCGTCAAAGCCCGCCGCGAAGCGGAGCGCATAGCTGGCGGGGCTGCCGCCGTGCAGCGCGTCAAAGACCGCTCCGGCCCCGAAGGTATCCGTGCGCGGTGTCAAAATAGTTGAAGCTCGCCTCCAGAAGCGCATCCACCATTTTCTTCGTCTGATGTTGTCCACATTTGTTCTCCTCTCTATTTTGGGTTTGACTGCATTTCGTTTTATCATACCATTCCTCCGCACAGAACACAAGAGCGGAAATGCCCGCGGCGCGGGCAAACTTTTTTCCGCGGCGCATTTTTTTGTGGCAATCGTCCGCAGTCTGTGGTACAATGGTAAGAGATTTACCGCCCGCGGACCGCGCTCTGCCGCTGGAAAGGAAGTGTGCCATGCTGTTTTTCCGGAAACGAAATAAGGCTCCCCTCGTCCAGTCCTCCACCGAGGACTGGCGGGCGCAATGGCAGGCTCTGGTGCCGCCGGAGTGCCGCAATGTTCCCATCACCGTGGAGGGGAGGACCATGGTCGCCTATGTGCAGATCAATCATTTTGTGATGATGCTGCAGGACGGGCTTTTGATGCAGCAGAGTTTTTTTGCGGTCTGCTCGCACTTTCAGCGCGCGGGCTATCATGTCATCTGGCTGATGCGCTGCACGCAGGACATCGCGGGCGGCTATCTGAAGCTACGCAAAGAAAGCGGCGGCGAGTGTCTTTGGAAATGGCGCAAGCCGACCACGAATTTCGGGCGCTGGACCTCGGACAACCGCTATGTGACCATTCTCCTTCAGTATAAGCCCGCGCCCGACGGCGACCTTTCCCAATGCGCGGAGCATATCCTGCAGCGCGTACAATGGGCGGAGAGCAACGACAACTCCAAAATGATCCCGCACCGCACGGAGTTTGCCACCATCGGCACCCCAGGAACGCCCATGGAGCTTTCCAACTGGCTGCACGGCGGCTTCATGTCCGCCGAGCTGCAGGAGCAGCCGTAGCCCCCTCATACATACAAAAAAACGACCGCCAAGCGGTCGTTTTTTCTTATTGGATGGCGGATGGCTCAGGCCTTTCTCCTGCCGTCGATGGCGATGAAGAAGAAGGAGCTGACGGCGAGCAGGAACGGATAGAACAGGTTGGGAATGATCTCGAACGCCGAGACCTCATAGCCCAGCTCATGCGCGGCGGAAATGGCGACGAGCATCTGCGCGCCGTAGGGAATGACGCCCTGGAAGATGCAGGAGAAGGTATCGAGGATCGATGCCGCCTTGCGCGGGGAAATGCCGTACTCCTCCGCCATTTCCTTGGCGATGGGGTTGGCAATGACGATGGCGACGGTGTTGTTCGCGGTGGCAATGTCCATTGTGCCGACGAGCAGACCCATGCCGACCTGACCGCCGCGCTTGCCGTGGAACACGCGCTTGATCCAGCCGAGAAGCGCCTCGAAGCCGCCGAACTCGCGGATGAGCGCGCAGATGGCGGAGACGAGGATGGCGACCATGGCGGTCTCGAACATACCCGCCGCGCCGCTGCCCATGCTGGAGAACAGCGCGGTCGGCGCGGTCGCGCCGGTGGCGAGCATGATGACGCTGCCGGAGACGATGCCGATGATGAGGACGACAAACACGTTGATGCCGATAATGCCGCCCGCAAGAACGAGGACGTAGGGAATGATCTGAATGAGGTTATAATCCGGCAGCGCGGCGGGCTGAATGTCCAGCCGCAGCGTGAGGACAAGGACGAGTACGAGCGTCGCAAGCGCCGCAGGGAGCGCGATATGGAAATTCTCGCGGAACTTGTCCTTCATCTCGCAGCCCTGTCCGTTGCAGGCGGCGATGGTGGTGTCGGAAATGAAGCTGAGGTTGTCGCCGAACATCGCGCCGCCCATGACCGCGCCGATGCACAGCGGCAGACCGAAGCCGGACGCCGCCGCGATGGGAACGGCAATGGGCGTGATGAGCGTGATGGTGCCGACGCTGGTACCCATGGCGGTGGAAACGAAGCAGCTGACCACAAAGAGGACAGCGACGGAGAACTTCGCGGGTATGATGGAGAGCATGAAATACGCCACGCTTTCGGCGCTGGAGCGGCCGACCACGCCGACGAACACGCCCGCGGCGAGGAAGATGAGAAGCATGGTGACGACATTCTTATCGCCGATGCCCTGTCCCATGATGGTAAGCTTTTCATCGAAACTCAGCGCCTTGTTCTGCAGGCAGGCGACGAGCAGCGCAATGAGGAACACCACGACGATGGGAATGGAGTAGAAGCCCATCGGGATCTTCAGCACATACTCAAAAACGATGCCGAGGCCGAGGTAGAGGACCAAAAAAACGAGAACGGGGAGCAGCGCGGCGGAATTTGCTTTTTTTTGCATAGTGATCTTCCTTCCTGATTTTCTCTCTCATGTATTCTGACGCACCCGTGTGCGGAAAAGGTCGGGTCAATCCGCCCAGCGGAAGCTCTCGCGCCCAGCGCCGAGCAGAAAATGATACTTGACGATGCCGAGGTCGATCCTGCTGCACACGCCGCCGGTGCTTTCCGCCTTGACGGTGTCGTCCGGCAGGAGCGTGAAGCGGAAGCGCTGCTGGTTCATCGCCGTGGGCGCGAGCAGCGCCGCCTTGAGGCCGCAGCCAAACCACTCCGGCAGCGTGCGGTCGGCGCGGGACACCTCGCGCATGGGGCGGCTCTCGTGCGCCTCGCCCTGCGTTTTCCCGTAGCCGAGCGCGATGACGCACACGAGCCGTTCGCCCTTTTCAAGCGGGAACGCCTTTTTCACCGCGCCCTTGGAAAAGGTCAACGCCGCCCAACAGGTGTTCAGTCCCATCGTCTGCGCGAGCAGGACCAGGCGTTCACCGAACCAGCCCGCCCGTTCGTCAAGGTCTTTTGCTTCCCTGCCGATGAGGGCGATGTAATTGCGTACGCCGATGAACTTGCCGTAGTGCGCCATAAAGCCGCCGAAGGCGTTCGGCTCATCGAGTATGAGCCGGATGTTCAGCCCGCCCTCCGCGTTGCACGCCGCGATCTCCGCACGCAGCGCGTCGGCCGCGTCCGGCGCGATGGGCCGATCCTCAAACGCGCGTACGCTGTGGCGTGCGGCAATGGCTTCCTGAATGGTCACGGAATATCCCTCCTCAGTTCCATATCCAATCAACTAAATGTATATTGTATCATAGGAATTTTAGAAAGAACAGCCATATTTTGAACTTTTTTCCCTTTGCGGGCAAAAAAGCGGCGGGGAACGCCGGTTTTGGCATTCCCCGCCGCGCTGCAGCGCATTTTTCACTTTTTGCGGCAGGTCAGCTCGCCGTTCTCCGCATCGAGTACGAGCGTGCTGCCTGCGGCGAGGTCGCCGCGCAGGATCTCCTTGGCGATGAGCGTCTCCGCCGCGCTCTGGAGATAGCGCTTGAGCGGGCGCGCGCCGTAGATGGGATCCAAGCCGCGCTCGATGATAAGGCTCTTGGCGGCGTCGGTAACATCGAGCTTGAGCGTTTTGTCCGCCAGGCGCTTGCGAAGTCCCTGCATCAGGATCTCAATGATGCCGTTGAGGTTCTCCTTCGTCAGCGGCTTGAAGAGAATGATCTCGTCCAAGCGGTTGAGGAACTCCGGTCGGAACGCGCGGCGCAGCTCGCCCATGACGGCGGCGCGGGCGTCGTCCGAAATGCTGCCGTCCGGCCGGATGCCGTCAAGCAGCTCCTGCGAGCCGAGGTTCGAGGTCAGGATGATGATGGTGTTCTTGAAGTCCACCGTGCGGCCCTGCGAGTCGGTGATGCGGCCGTCGTCGAGAATTTGCAGCAGAATGTTGAACACATCCGGATGCGCCTTTTCCACCTCGTCGAACAGCACCACGCTGTACGGCTTGCGGCGCACGGCCTCGGTCAGCTGACCGCCCTCGTCGTAGCCGACATAGCCCGGGGGCGCGCCGATCAGGCGCGAGACGGAGAACTTCTCCATATATTCGGTCATGTCGATGCGAACAAGATTGTGTTCGTCGTCAAACAGGCAGTCCGCGAGCGATTTTGCCAGCTCCGTCTTGCCCACGCCCGTGGGGCCGAGGAACAGGAAGCTGCCAATGGGGCGGTTCGGGTCGGCGATGCCGGCGCGCGAGCGCTGGATAGCCTCGGTGACAAGGCGCACCGCCTCGTCCTGACCGACCACGCGCTTGTGGATGATCTCATCAAGGCGCAGCAGCTTCTCGCGCTCGCCCTCCATCAGGCGGCTGACGGGAATGCCCGTCCACTTGCCGACGATGTCGGCGATCTCGTTTTCGGTCACGGTATCGTGTACCATGGAGTTGTCGCCGTTGTGCTTCTCCGCCGCGGCCTCGGCGTCCTTGAGGCGCTTTTCCAGAGCGGGCAGGTCGGAATACTTGAGCTTCGCAGCCTTCTCATACTCGAGATTTGCCTGCGCCCGCTCGATGTCGCCGTGCATCTGTTCCAGCTCGGTCTTGAGCTTTTTGACGCTCTCCACGCCGCTCTTCTCCGCCTCCCAGCGGGATTTCATGGCGTTGAACTGCTCCTTCTCGTCGGCAAGCTCCTTCTTCAGCTCCTCCAGACGGTCGCGTGAGAGCTGGTCGTCCTCCTTCTTGAGGGCCATCTCCTCGATCTCCTGCTGCATGATCTTGCGGCGCAGATCGTCCAGCTCAGCGGGCATGGAGTCGATCTCCGTGCGGATCATGGCGCAAGCTTCATCGACGAGGTCGATGGCCTTGTCGGGCAGAAAGCGGTCGGTGATATAGCGCGCGGAGAGCGTCGCCGCGGCGACGAGCGCGTTGTCGTGGATGCGTACGCCGTGGTAAATTTCGTAGCGCTCCTTGAGGCCGCGCAGAATGGAGATGGTGTCCTCCACCGTCGGCTCATTGACCATGACGGGCTGGAAGCGGCGCTCGAGCGCGGCGTCCTTTTCGATGTACTGGCGGTACTCGTCCAGCGTGGTCGCGCCGATGCAGTGCAGCTCGCCGCGGGCAAGGAGCGGCTTCAACAGATTGCCCGCGTCCATGCTGCCCTCGGTCTTGCCCGCGCCGACGATGGTGTGCAGCTCGTCGATGAAAAGAATGATCTTGCCCTCGGACTTCTTGACCTCGTTGAGGACGGCCTTCAGCCGCTCTTCAAATTCGCCGCGGTACTTTGCGCCCGCGATGAGCGCGCCCATATCGAGGGAGAAGATCGTGCGGTCCTTCAGTCCCTCCGGCACATCGCCGCGCACGATACGCTGAGCAAGGCCCTCGGCGATGGCGGTCTTGCCGACGCCCGGCTCGCCGATGAGGACGGGGTTGTTCTTCGTCTTACGGGACAAAATGCGAATAACGTTTCGGATCTCCGCATCGCGGCCGATGACAGGGTCCAGCTCCTTGCTGCGGGCGCGCTCGACAAGGTCCGTGCCGTACTTTTTCAGCGCGTCGTAGGTCCCCTCGGGATCGTCCGAGGTCACAGGGTTGGTCTTGACCTTGCTCAGTTCCTCAGTAAAGCGGCTGCGGGTGATGCCGTGGTTCTGCAGAAGCTGCTTGACGCCGCTCGTCCCCTCGGAGAAGAGGGCAAGCATCAGATGCTCGACGGAGACATACTCGTCGTGCAGCTTCTCGGCGGTCTTTTCGGCGAGGTCAAGGACCTTGCCGGTCTCGGGCGAGGCGTACACCTCGCCGCTGCCGCCGGACACCTTGGGCAAACGGCGGATGAGCGTGTCGATCTCGGAGAGCAGGCCGTCGCAGTCCACGCCCATCTTACCGAACAGCGAGCCGATCAGCCCGCCGTCCTGATCGACGAGGGCATAGAGCAGATGCTCCGGCGTGAGGTACTGGTTGCCGTTCTCCTGCGCCATGCTCTGCGCGGTCCGGACGGCGTCCAGCGTCTTTCGGGTATATTTTTCAGCGTTCATACAAATTCACCTCTATAGACAAACTGTGTTTTTTCAAATCAAAAGCGCGCGGCTCCTCAAATCGCCGCGGTAAGCCTGCTCCACATCGTGCGCGGAAAGCTCACCGCTCAGATAGCCCTTGAGCAGGCGGTCAAAAAGCTGCACATAGGCGCTGATCGCGCCCGCGATGTCCTGCGCCGAGCGGGCGCGGCCGCGCGGGACCGCCAGCGGACGGACGAAGCGTCCGTCGTAGAGCGAGCAGGCGATGGAGCCGCCGAGCAGCGGGGCAAGGCAGGCATCCTCAATGCGCGACCACAGACGGAAAAAGTCCGTCAGCGCGGCAATGAGGTCCGCCGATTGTGTACGGAACACCACATTGAGCGCACCCATCGTCCCCTCGCCGTCGCCGCCGAGATCCACCTCATACTTGACCGTTGGGCGGTACTTGTAGGCAAGGCTGGACTTGAGCGACATGGTCGGTGAGTTCGGTGCAAAGAACGGCACCAGTTCGCGCGAGGGCGAAACGAGGGCTTCGATGGCCTCGAAAATATCGTTGATGCGGCGCTCCGGCGTGGGGACGGAGACATAGTCCGCGAGGATGCGGTTCACGAGCGCCGAGCGGTTCATGCCGAGCCGGTGCGCCTGCGCGTCCACCGCCCGCACCACATCGTCCGACAGCATCAGACTGTATAAGTTCTTTTTCATCACGCGCCTCCCCGTGTCTTTTTTCTGTACCGTATCATAGCACAGCAAAAACTTTTGTCAATAGTTTTATATAAATATATCAACGAACTATAGAAATGTTTACACAGCGTTCATATTCCGTCGCTTACAGAAGATCTTCCAGCACGCGCAGCGCCTCATGCAGGCGCTCCACATCCACACCCGGGTAGTTGATCACCAGCGTGTGTGCGTCTGCCGCCGCCGGACGCAGGGCAAAGTCCGAAAGGAACGAAAGGCGCAGCCCCCGCTGCTCCGCCGCCGCGGCAAGCTCACGGTCGGGGCGGGCGGTGTCCAGCGCGAGCAGGAAATGCAGCCCTGCGTCCTCGCCGGACACGCGGCAGCGCGGGGCGAGCGGACTTTCGGCAATGGCGGCAATGACAGCGTCGCGCCGTGCGCGGTAGAAGTTCCGCATACGGTTGACATGCGCCTCAAAGTACCCCTCGTCCAGAAAGCGGGAGAGCGTGTACTGCTCCATGGCGGGGACGGTGCAGGAATAGAAGCCGAGCCGCTCGCGGTAGCGCGCGAGCAGTCCCTCCGGCAGCACCAGATAGCTGATGCGGAGCGAGGGCGCAAGCGTGCGCGAAAAGGTGTTGACATACAGCACACGCCCCGCGCGGTCAATGCTTTTGAGCGTGGGGATCGGACGGCCGGTAAAGCGGAACTCGCTGTCGTAATCGTCCTCGATGATGCAGCGTCCCTCCTGCGCCTCCGCCCAGCGCAGCACGCTCTGGCGGCGGCCAATGGGTGTGACCGCGCCCGTGGGGAACTGGTGGTTCGGCGAGGTGTGAAGCACCTGTGCGCCGCTCGTCTCCAGAGACCTCAGGCTCACGCCGCCTCCGTCCACGCGCACGGGCGCGGTGCGCGCGCCGCTGAGCGCGTAGATGCGCGCCGCCTTGGAATAGCCCGGGTCCTCCACGCCGTAGACGCCCTCGCGTCCGAGCAGCTGAACGATGAGGTTATAGAGGTATTCCGTCCCCGCGCCGACCACGATCTGCTCCGGCGCGGCGTTGATCCCGCGGTAACGGTAGAGCTGCCGCGCAAGGGCGGCGCGCAGCTCCTCCGCGCCGTTTGGCGGCGTGGCGCGCAGCAGCGCCTCGCCCCGCTCGCCCAATACGCGGCGCATGAGCCTTGCCCACACGGAAAACGGGAAGCCCTCCGTGCCGCTGCCGCCGCTGTGCAGATCCAGCAGCCATTCCCGCTCCGCGCACGGCGGACCGCCTCGCTCCGGCGTCGGCGGCGCAGGAGCGCGTTCGAGCTGCGGCGTTTCCACGGCGGCGACAAAGCAGCCGCTCTTTTCGCGCGTGTGGATATAGCCCTCCGCGGCAAGCTGGGCATAGGCGTTCTCCACTGTGGAAACGGCGGTCTGCAAATGCTCCGCCAGCGCGCGCTTGCTCGGCAGCTTTTCCCCCGCCGTCAGGCGGCCGGAGAGAATGTCCTCCCGTATGCAGCGGTAAAGGTAGTCGTAGCGCGCGAGCCTGCCGCGTCGGTCAAGGTCGTAGGTAAGCATGGAGTCCCCTCCAATCTGGTCTTATTATAATATATCATTTTGGTTCTTTTATTCAGTCCAGTTCTGATTAAAATACAAGGCATACGAAAATGCAACACTTTTTTGGGAGATGACTCTTATGAACGACAAAAAGATACGCACGCTCGTCCTCTCGGCGCTGTTCGCTGCGCTGTGTACGGTGATGACGCTGGTGATCCAGATCCCCTCGCCGATGAACGGCTATGTCAACCTCGGCGACTGCGCGGTGCTGCTCGCGGCGTGGGTACTCGGTCCGTGGTACGGCGGCGCGGCGGCGGGCATCGGCTCGATGATCGCCGACCTGCTCGTTTCGCCCCACTGGGCGCCCGGCACGCTGGTCATCAAGCTTACGATGGGCATCGCCGCCGGTCTTCTCTTCCGCGCGCTGCGCGGCAGCCGCGGCAGGCTCCTTCCCGCGCAGCTCGTGAGCGGCGTAGCCGCCGAGGCGCTCATGGTCCTCGGCTACTTCGGCTACGCCTGCCTGATCCTTGGGCGCGGTCTTGCGGCGGCAGCCTCCATCCCCGGCAATCTCGTGCAGGGCGCGGTGGGCATCGCGGCGGCGAGCGTCGTCTACGCTCTCTTGGAGCGCGGCCGCGCATTGGAGCGGCTCTGATTTTCTGTTGCATTGTCCCCTGCCGCATGGTATCCTGTTAAGGAAATACAGATCCCCTTGCAGGAGGTTCGCCCATGAAGATCAAGGTCGTGGATATGCCCTATGAGCAGGCGCTCGCGCAGCCGCCGCAGAAGCATGAGCCGCCGCGCCGTCCCTCTCTTTTCCTCCGCACGGTGCTGCGTCTCGCGTCCGCGCCCGACCTGTGGGCGACGCATTTTCACTGCGGCCGCGCAGGCATGGAAAGACTTGGGAAGGACGAGCCGTGTCTTGTTCTGATGAACCATTCCTGCTTCCTCGATCTGAAGATCGCGGCGAAGGTCCTTTATCCCCGCCCATTCAACATCGTCTGCACATCGGACGGCTTTGTGGGCAAGGAGGGGCTGATGCGTGCGCTCGGCTGCATCCCCACGCGGAAGTTTCAGTCCGACACGGCGCTCGTGCGCGATATGCTCTACGCGGTGAAGAAGCTCAAAAGCTCTCTCCTGCTCTACCCCGAGGCAAGCTACAGCTTTGACGGCACGGCGACCCCGATGCCGGACAGCCTCGGCAAGTGCGTCAAGGCGCTCGGCGTCCCCGTCGTGCTGCTGCGTACCCACGGCGCGTTCGCGCGCGACCCGCTCTACAACGGGCTGCAAAACCGCAGGGTCGATGTCTCCGCGGAGCTGCGCTATCTGCTCTCCCCCGCCGAGATCGCGGAAAAGAGCGCGGACGGCATCAACGCGCTGCTCGCGGACGCGTTCACCTTCGATAATTTCCGCTGGCAGCAGGAAAACGGCGTCGTCGTGGACGAGCCGTTCCGCGCCGACGGACTCAACCGTGTGCTTTACAAATGCCCGCACTGCGGCACCGAGGGCGAAATGGAGGGCCGCGGCACGGAGCTTGTCTGCCGCGACTGCGGCGTGCGCTACCGTCTGACGGAGCTGGGCGCGCTGGAATGCGAAAACGCCGAGGCAAAATTTACCCATGTTCCCGACTGGTATGCGTGGGAACGCGCGTGCGTGCGCGAGGAGCTGGAGCAGGGCAGCTATTTGCTCGACGCTCCGGTGGACATCTGTATGCTCGTCAATTTCCGCCAGATCTGCCGCGTCGGCGAGGGCCGTCTGCGCCATGACGGAAACGGCTTCCGCCTTACAGGCTGCGGCGGCAAGCTGGACTTCACGCAGAAGCCCGAGGCAAGCTACAGCCTTTACGCCGATTACTTCTGGTACGAGCTGGGCGACATGATCTGCATCGGCGACCGCGGCGCGCTCTACTACTGCTTCCCGCAGGGTGGCGGTGATGTGGTCGCCAAAACGCGGCTCGCCGCCGAAGAGCTTTACAAGCTCAAGCGGGCGGAAAAGGCCGCGAAGAGCGGCTGATGCAACCGTCCGTTGCGCAGATCCCGAGAGCTTTTCTTGCCTGCCACCGCAAAATGCGCTACGATGTGGGCAGAAACCGGAAAGGAGAACGGCGATGGGCTTTCAGGAAAATCTGATCCGTGCGCGTAAGGCGTGCGGCATGACGCAGGAGGAGCTTGCGGCAAGGCTGAGCATCTCGCGGCAGGCGGTGAGTAAGTGGGAGACGGGAGAGTCGCTCCCCGACCTTTATAAGCTCGCGGCGCTCGCCGACGAGCTGGGCATGAGTACGGACGAGCTGTGCGGCCGCGAGCCGTCCTCGCGCGGCGAAGCGCCCGCGGACGCCCTGCCGGAGACCTCCGCCGACAGCGGGAAAGCAGCCGCGGAGGCCCCGCGGCGCACCGTAAAGCAAAACAAGATCATGCGCGGTGTGGTCGGCGCGCTGGTCGCGCTGTGCGTCGCGCTGGCCGCGCTGTTTTTGTACAATGCGCTCGTCCGCGGCGCGCCGGACAGCAGAGCAGCGCCCCTGCCGGATACGATCGCCATCAGCGGTCTGACGCTCGACATCGACGGCAATGCGCTGGTATTCCGCTTCGTCCCCAGCGTCAGCGGCGAGGGCTACGAGTGGTCAGCGAGCTGCGCGCCGGACAACAACGGCCTGACCTCCGTTGAAACGACGATGGACGGCGGCATCTGCACCGTGCGGCTTTTGAATGTTCCGCAATACGGTGGTGTTACGCTTTCCGCCACCGTGACAAACGGGACGGAGAGCCGCAGCATCTGCCTTGCCACAGACATCTGTTTCCGGGAAAACAGCGTGACTTGGAGTTCAGCGGTGTAAAGCCCCGCGGCTGAACCATTCCCATATCCGTCCGGCGGCTGCCCTTCGGGGCAGCCGCTTTTCTATGCCCTGCACCGACGCGCGCTGTTCCGCATACCTTGACAAAGGGAGAGGAAGTGGCCCCAATGCAGACGACACTTGACGCGCTGCCGATCGGCGCGAGCGCCGTGGTGACGGCGCTGCACTCCACCGGCGCGCAGCGTCGCCGTATGCTCGACCTCGGCTTCGTGCCGGGGGCGAGCGTACGCGCCCTGCATGTCTCGCCGTGGAACGACCCCGTAGCCTACGGCGTCCACGGCGCGGTCATCGCGCTGCGGCGCGAGGACGCACGAAGCGTGCAGATCGAACCGATTTGATTTTTTCAGGAGGGATCACCCGATGGCGGAAATGACCGCGCACATCATCGCACTTGCCGGAAATCCCAACGTGGGCAAGTCCACCGTATTCAACGCCCTCACGGGACTGCGGCAGCACACGGGCAACTGGCCCGGAAAAACGGTCGCCGCGGCACAGGGTGATCTTACATACGACGGGGAGCGCTACACGCTCGTGGACCTGCCGGGGACCTACTCGCTCTTCCCCAATTCCGCCGAGGAGGAGATCGCGCGGGATTACCTCTGCTCCGGCGCGGCGGAGGCCGTGCTGCTCCTCGCGGACGCGACCTGTCTGGAGCGAAGTCTGAACCTTGTGCTGCAAACGCTGGAGGCGGCGGACATTCCCGCCGTGGTCTGCGTGAACCTGCTCGACGAGGCGGCGAAAAAGGGCATTGCGCTCGACCTCGCCGCGCTTGAGCAGGAACTGGGCGTACCGGTCGTCGGCGCCTCCGCCAGAAGCGGCGAAGGGCTGAACGCGCTGTGCGCGGCGCTCGCCGCCGCAGTACACGGCGGCAAGCCGTCTCTCCGCGCCGCGCCCGTCGTCTACCCCCGTGCCGTGGAGCGCGCGGTGCGCGCGCTGGAGCCTGCGCTCGCGCCGTTCGCGCGGGGGCAGAGCCGCTTTTATGCCTTGCGCCTGTTGGAGGACGACGCGCTCTTTTTCACCCGTTTCGGCGCAGAGGTACCGGAGCTTGCGGCGGCGCGCATCGAGGAGAGCCGCTCGCGCGCCCGTGCCGAACTGGGGGAACGGACGGGCGACGCTCTGCGCGACGTGCTGGTGGGCGCGCTGGCGGCGCGCGCCGGAGAGCTGACCGCGCGCTGCGTGCAGCAGGACGAAACCGCCGCCCAGCGCCGTGACCGGCGGCTCGACCGCCTGTTCACCTCGAAACGCACGGGCATTCCGACGATGCTCGCGCTGTTGGGAGGCGTGCTTTGGCTGACGGTAGCGGGCGCCAACGCTCCCTCGCAGCTGCTTTCACGGCTGCTCTTTGCGGCGCAGGAGCCGCTGCGCGCATGGTTCTCGTTCCTGCCGCCGTTCTGGTGCGAAGCGCTGGTGGACGGTATGTACCGCACGCTTGCATGGGTGGTGGCGGTCATGCTGCCGCCGATGGCCATTTTCTTTCCGCTTTTCACTCTGCTGGAGGACGCGGGCTATCTGCCGCGTGTGGCCTTCGACCTCGACCGCTGCTTCGCCCGCGCGGGCGCGCACGGACGGCAGAGCCTAACGATGTGGGTAGAGAAATCTGGGCTGCGCGGAGTACGGACGCCGCTGCGGCCTCCTTTTCCGAAACACCCGAAATATTTTTTGCAAGTTTCCTATTTCCTCTTGCTTTTTTCCGCTGCTGTGGTACACTAAAGACTTAATTTATTGTTCTCGACTTATTCTGCAAAAAGTTAAAGGGGGTATGCGGCGTGATAAGCGGTCTTGACTATTTTCGTGAGTTGAACTTTGCCTCCGTGCTGCTGCGGCTGATACTCGCCATGTTTTTCGGCGGCATGATCGGGCTGGAGCGCGGACGCAAGCATCGCGCGGCGGGCTTCCGCACCTATATGCTCGTTTGTCTCGGCACGGCGCTGACCAGCATTCTGAGCCAATATCTGTTCTTTCAGCTCAGCACGGTCTGGGCAGAGATCGCCGCGACGACCGGCCGACAGGTGGATGTGAGCCGTCTCGGCGCTAAGGTCTATAGCGGCATCGGCTTTTTAGCCGCCGGCACGATCATTGTCACCGGACGGCAGGAAGTCAAGGGGCTGACGACCGCGGCGGGCCTCTGGGCGTCCGCCTGTTTGGGCATCGCCATCGGCGCGGGCTTTTACGAATGCGTAGTCGTCGCCTTCGCGCTGATGTTTCTGTGCATCCACTTCCTGCCGTTGGTGGAAGGTTATCTGTTGGAAAACGCGCGCAACATGAACATTTATGTGGAGCTGCGCTCGCTCGACGAGATCGGCGCGCTGCTCACCCGCGTCAAGGCAATGGGCGTTCAGATCTACAACGTTGAGCTGGACCGCGGCGGCGAGGAGCATTACCGCTCCCCCAGCGCGGTACTCAGCGTCCGTTTGGAGCGCCACCAGCAGCACCCACAGGTTTTGGCGGCGCTGTCGGAGGTCCGGGGCGTCACTATGATCGACGAGATTTGAGGAAGGGGGAAATGTCATGCTGTCTGTTTTTGACGGACTGCGGGAGCTTACGCTCGCTTCCGTCGTCTTTCGTCTGGTTTTGAGTACGCTGTGCGGCGGCATCGTCGGCATTGAGCGCGAGTTCAAGCGCCGCAGCGCGGGCTTCCGCACGCACATTCTGATCTGCCTCGGCGCGGCGATGACCACGCTGACGAGCGAATTCTGGTTGGTGTATATGCGCTATTACCTCGACGCGACCCGCCTGGGCGCGGGCGTCGTCGCCGGTATGGGCTTCATTGGCGCCGGTACGATCATCGTCACGCGCCGCCAGCGCGTCAAGGGGCTGACGACCGCGGCAGGTCTCTGGACAGTCGCCATTGTGGGGCTTGCCATTGGCGCGGGCTTTTACGAGGGCGCTCTTTTGACCACCGGACTGATCCTCTTGGCGGAGCTGCTGTTCTCCAAGCTGGAGTATCACATCATGGCTCACGCGCCCGAGATCAATCTCTACATGGAGTATGCGGACCGCGCCGCGCTTGACCGTGTACTCAAGCTCTACCGCGATAGGCAGGTCAAGGTCTCCAGCATGGAGATCACGCGCCAGCCGGGAGACGGAAAGCACGACGCGGCCTGCGCGATCTTCACGCTGCGGCTCAACAGGCAATACAGCGCCGGAGACTTCCTTTCGGACGTCGGCGCGACGGAGGGCGTGCTGAGCGTCGAGGAGATCTGACGTTTCTGACCGCTGCGCGGCGTTCCCGCGGCAAAAAAAAGCATAGCTTCCGACCGGCAGCCTGCGCTGTCGGTCGTTCTTTTTGCTCTGTCCGCCGCGAGGCTTCGGACGCCCGCAGGCATAGAAGCAGGCATTTTCTCATATATGGGTGGCGGGACTGCCAGAATGGACAAGACCGAAAAACGCCTTGCATATTACGAACACGAAGGAGACTTTCTCACGGTCGAACGGCATTTTACACCGGAGCATACCGTTTCCGACCTGCTGCGAAGCTTCGTCAAAAGCCGCGAGCTGTGCGGATCGGAGCCTGCCGCCGCGGGACGCGGGGACAAGGCGGGCCGCACATGAGGGGGCAGACGGCAAGCGGCGTTCTGCCGAATCGTGCCGCGCTGTACATTCGGCTGTCAAAGGAGGACGCGGGAGACGGCGAGAGTGCCAGCATCGGAACGCAGAGAGCGCTTCTGACAAGGTACGCCCGCGAGCATGGGCTGAGCGTTGTTGACGAGTATGTGGACGACGGCTACAGCGGCACGAGCTTTGACCGTCCCGCCTACCGCCGTATGGTCGCGGACCTCGAGCGCGGCAGGATAAACTGCGTAATAACAAAGGACAGCTCGCGGCTCGGCCGCAACGGAGCGAGGCTGCTCGACCTGTTGGACAATTATTTCCCGCTGCACGGTATCCGCTATATTTCGGTCAACGACGGCTACGACAGCGCGGCGCTGTCCAGCGGCGCGGCGGCTGCCATGCCGTTCATGGCGGTGGTGAACGAGTTCTATGCCCGCGACATCAGCGCCAAGATCCGCAGCTCTCTGCACACAAAAATGGAGAGCGGGGCGTATGTTGCAAGCCTTGCTCCTTACGGCTACCGCAAGGACGCCGAAGACAAGAACCATTTAGTCGTCGATCCGGCAGCCGCGCCCATCGTACGGGACATTTTCCGTGCGGCAGCCGATGGACGCCGCCCGAGCGAGATCGCAAAGGCTCTGAACGACAGAGGCGTTGCAACGCCCGCCGAGTACCGCCGCCGGAGGAGTCCCTATCGTGGAGGCGATGCCGACGGGCATGGGGCATGGACGGCGGCGGGCATCTGCAAAATGCTGAGCAACGAGGTCTACCTGGGCAAGACCCTGCAGGGCAAGTCGCAGCGGGTATCCTTCAAAAACAGGCAGGTGCGGGCAATGCCGCGCGAGCAATGGTACATTCGGGCGGGGACGCACGAGCCGATCATCGACGAGGAGACCTTCCGCGCGGTGCGGGAGCGGTGCGTTGCGCGGCGAAGTCCGGCGGCGGGCGGTTTTGAAAATATTTTCTCCGGCATCGCGCGGTGCGCGGACTGCGGTCACACCATGTCAACGACCACCTCGCGCAGGCGGGGCGCGAGGTGCAGCCTCGTCTGCGGCAGCTACAAATCCCACGGTGCGGGAGCCTGCAGCAGTCACGCGATCGACTACGACACGCTGTACGCGGCGGTGCAGCAGGAGCTGCGGACGCTCATCTCCCTCACGCCCGCCGAGCGCCGCGCCATTGCCGACGCTCTTTCTGCCGACGCGCGGGCGCAGCGCCAGCGCGATCCGCAGCGGCAGGCGTTTGACGAGATGCGGCGCGAACGCGAAAGGCTGCGCGCAAAAATGATACGGCTCTACGAGGACTTCGCGGAGTGCAGGATCACCGCGGCGACATACGAAAGCGTCGCCCCGCAGTACGAAGCGGAGATGTCCGCCCTGAAGTGCAGCCTCCGCCGGACCGAGGAGGCGCTGCAGCGCTTTCCGCAGGATGGATCGGCGGCGCGCGACGCATTTCTTGCCCGTCTGGACGACATGATCGGGGTCACGGAGCTGTCAAGACCGCTGCTCCGCAGCCTAATCGACCGCATCGAGATAGAGCAGGGCGTCTGCCCGCAAAGCGGGGACGGCAAACGGCGCAGGCGGCAGACCGTCCGCATCTACTACCGTTTTTCCGAGCCGTCCTCGGAAAGCGGGGAGGCGCAGCCCTGATTTCCCTGCCGATGTGCATGGGACTCGGATGCAACGCCTGCGGCGTGACGGGCTGCCGCATCATCGACTCGCCGCGCGAGCGGCTCATCGCCATGCTGACCAACAGCCTCGTGCCGTGCAATGGGCGGTTTCCGCTGCTCATCACGCTCACAAGCGTGTTTTTCGTCCACGGGACGGGGCCTCTCGCCTCGCTCGGCGCGGCGCTTTGCCTGCTCCTTGCGTTAATATTTGCGGTGGGTATGACGCTCGCGGCGTCGCGGCTGCTGTCCGTCACGCTGCTGCGGGGCGAAAGTTCCTCGTTCTCTCTGGAACTGCCGCCCTACCGCCGTCCGCAGATCAGGCAGGTGCTGGTGCGCTCGCTTCTCGACCGGACGGTGTTCGTTCTCGGCCGCGCGGTGACGGTCGCCGCCCCTGCGGGGCTGCTCATTTATCTGTTGGGAAATATCACCGTGGGAGACGCGGCGCTGCTCGCGCACGGCGCGGCGGCGCTCGACCCGCTGGGGCGCGCGCTGGGACTGGACGGCATGATCCTGCTGGCCTTTCTGTTGGGCTTTCCCGCAAACGAGATCGTGCTGCCGATCCTGCTCATGGGTTACTGCTCGGCGGGAACGCTGACCGAGTGCGCGTCGCTCGCGGAGTTGAAGGCGCTGCTGCTTGCAAACGGCTGGACGGGAACGACGGCGCTGTGTATGCTGCTCTTTTCGCTGCTGCACTTTCCCTGCGGCACGACGACGCTGACCCTCGCGCGGGAAACAAAAAGCGCAAAGTGGACGCTTGCGGGCGTGCTGCTGCCGACAGCGGCAGGCGTGACCGTCTGCTTCCTTGTCCATGGCGTTTCCGCGCTGCTGGGGCTTTGCTGAGCAGAAAAAAGCACGGGGCAGAGCAGCCCCGTGCTTGCAGGTCAGCGCGAGAAGGAGGGTTCCCTCACGGCTGCCAGAATCGCCTCAGCGTTGATCGAGTTTTTCTTGGGTTGGGATCACAGCATTCGTGCTGTAGTCATAATGTTCTCCACAATGCGGAGATCACCGCCGCGGGCTTCAACAATAGCGCTCAGCATTTACCCGCGGACTGGGATGAGGTCGCGATAGTGGAGATACATACTCTGCCCTGTGTACGGGTTGATGCCGGGGAGATAGGCGGAGTATACGCATTGGTCCACGGTGGAGCCGGGGGTGGTTGCCAGCAGATCGCTCACGCCGGTCAGCTTGCCCGTGATCCAGACGAGATCGCCCGGGTGGAGGCTGGCGTTGGTGCTACCGAAGGAGGTGTACTCCCCGTCCTCGCGCTCGATCTCCCCTGTGCTGTCGTTATAGCTATAGACATTGGTCACCGGCGCGGCCTGATACCAGCCGATCTGGTGGGCGTAGACGCTGCGTTCGGCAACGGCAACCGCCTGCTCTACGGTACACTTGCCGTTGGGATTGAGCGTGGTAGCGGTGTTGCCGTTGATAAGTCCGAGCGCGTTCATGAACGCCATAGGCTCCTTCGCCCAGTTCTGGATCTGTGCGCTGTCCGTGTAGGAGGAGAGCTTGGAGGTGTAGCTGGTGTAGGAGTAGTCGGAATTCTTCTCGACATAGCGCAGCGTGCGGTAGAGGAACGCCGCCATCTGCGCGCGCGTGAGCGTGCCGTTGGGGTCGAAGGTCGTGGCGGTGGAGCCGGTCGTGATGCCCGCGGCGTAGGCCTTGAGCGCATAAGCGTTGGTGGTGTCCGTGAAGGTGCCGGCGGGGGCAGGGGCAATGCTCTTGCCGGTCAACTCCTCGGCGAGACGGACGGCCACGGAGCAGAACTGAAGACGGGTAATGTTCTTCGTGTAATCGTTGCCGAGCAGGTCGGTGTCGAGCAGGTTGTCGTTGAGCGCGAGGTTCACATCGCTCTGCGCCCAGGTGCTGGTCTTGGCGGCGGACTTCTGCGGCAGCGTGAAGGTGCCGGGATACAGCTCGGTGGTGTTCAGCGCCTGCATCTCCTCCCGCTTCAGAGAAGCCTTCGCCTCCGCCTGATACTGCGCGAGAGTCATTTCCGTGCCGGAGGCGTAAACATCCCGCGCGGTCAGATGCTGCTGGAGATAGCGGTAGGAGTGACCGCAGTATTCGCAGCTGAGCCAGTAGACATGCTCTCCGGCGGCATTCACGCCAATGTAGGCTTCCGCCGTGGGATACTCGCCGTTATCCGAGTGGGCGAGCTTCTCTGTCTTGAGCTCTATCTCCGTATCCCAGGCATGAGGGGCGACGTGCTTCGTGTTGTACTCGCACTTGCCGCAGATGGCGCAGGAATAGTAATAACGACGGGCGTACTGGCAGGCCTGCGCGTAGGTGTAGACACGGTCGGCCGTCCGGATCTGCAGGTAGTACTGGTGGGCAGTACACCAGTTGTCCTTCGCGGCGGCGTCACCCGCCTTCTGGGCGGCGTAAACATCATTGCCCGAGTAGGTCTTGATGGTGTAGGGGATCTTATAGCCGCGCAAGGCCTGGGCCTCCTTGAGCGCGGGCACGGCGGATTCGGGGATATACACCACAGTCTCGGCGGTATAGAAGGGCAGGTCGCTCTGCTTCTCCCACCGGTATACTCCGGCAATGGGCAGATAGAGGTAATCGTCCATCGCCCCGATGAACTGATAGACATCCACCTTGTCGCTGAGCCAAAGCTCCTTCAGATATTTCGCGTAGCCGATGAAGAAGCAGGTTCCGTCCCCCGTTATCTTCCCGTCGCTGTCCAGAATGAGGGTGCGGATGCTGTCGGTATTCTCCAGAACATGGTTGGCGTCGGTCATGACGGTCACACCGGTGACGAAGTTCTCAAGCTGCCTGGACGCCGCCTCGGCCTGCGTGCGGGGAGCCGCCATCGCCCGCTTGGCCTGCTGGAGAAGCTCCGTTTTCCGCGTCAGATCGGCGTTGAGTTCTGCCTTCTCCGCCTCGGTATAGCGCTCACCCTCGATGGTCAGGCTGACCTGCAGGATGGGGTAATACTGCCCGCTGGTGCGGATCGTGGCGGGTACGCCGTTGACGGTGGCGGAGAAGGTGTCGGGGCTGACAAGATTTTCGCCGCCGACGGTTTTATAGTTGGCGCAGTAGCCCTTGGCGGGGTCGAGGGCCAGCTTGATGTCCACGAAGTAGGTCGTACCGGCGCGGAAATAGAGTCCGTCGTCGGTCTCCACATCGTCGCCCTCCCACTCGGTGTACAGGATGCCGGCGCCGTTGGCGAGCAGGTCGATATTGCCGCTCTTCATGGACTTTATGGTGACCTCGGTCTCCCACTCGTTGGGATCGCCTGCCTTGGGCAGGTCGATGACAAGGTCGATGCTCTTAAGCCTTGTCGGCGCGGCGAGGGCCGCTGTCGGCAGGAGCGTGAAGGCCAGAACAAGGCAGAGCATTGCGCTGAGCAGTCGTTTCTTCATGATTTTCTCCTCCTGAATAATAAGGTGGGTGCGATGATTTGACAAATATAGCATAGCACAATTTTCTCACTTTTTCCGGCAGCGGCACGAAATGTATTCTTTTCCGCCCCGAAATGCGCGGACGGCGAAAAAGGGAGAGACGCCGAAACGGCGTCTCTCCCTGCTGTCGCAGCGGATGGGAGCCGAACTCATGCGAGGTTTCCCTCAGACCGCTTTCGAGTCAGCCCTTTTCCTTCTTCTGTTTTCCTTTACGGCTCGCGGATCGTGCCGCCGGTGACGGTGACCGTGCCGTTTTCGGCGATCAGCCCCTCCTGTCCGCCCGGAACGACGACTGTGCCGCCGGTGATGACAATGTCGCCCTCGCCAAGCCAGAGCGCGCCGCCGAGCGTGACCGTACCGCCGCTGATGCGGACCTCGCCGCGGTCGATGCTCGCGTCGCCCGCGAGCGTCAGCTCGCCGCCGGTAACGGCGAGCGCTGCATTTTGCAGCCAGAATTCACCGTCCACCGTGAGGCTGCCGCTCTCCACGAGCAGCGTACCCTCCTCCTCGGCGTTGCTGCCCATATGCAGCGCGCCGCCGCGGACGCTCGTGCCGTCCCGCACGGCGAGGAGAGGCGCGCGGACGCTGCCCCAACTCCAAACATTCAGGTCGCCCGCTGTGAGCGAGCCGCCGCCCGTAAAGAGCAGACCCGTGCCGCCAAGGGTCCCGTCGACCGCATTATCGCCGAGGACGCGCAGATGCACAGCGCCCCACGGCAGCAGCTCCGGTGCGCGGCTGTTCTCCAGCGTCAGCACACCGGCGAACCAGTCGTCTTCATAGGGGTTCTCGGCGTTCAGCGCGTCCCATGCCGCACCGGAGGCCGCGTCCGCCCACTCCGGACTGTAGACCGTCGGGTAGTAGCCCGCGCCGTAAACGCCGCGGTAGGCGGACCCGTCCGCGCCGTCCCACAGGGCAGCGCCGGTATCATAGTCGTTGACCGCCGCGCCGGAAAAACTCTGCGCGGAGAAGACGCCCGCGCCGCCCTCAACGGTCGAGCCTTCGGCAAGATCGCCCGCAAGATGCG
Source organism: uncultured Oscillospiraceae bacterium (assembly GCA_934553255.1). Taxonomy (GTDB): domain Bacteria; phylum Bacillota; class Clostridia; order Oscillospirales; family Oscillospiraceae; genus Hominicoprocola. Next base: position 25,284 of record CAKTEZ010000007.1, on the reverse strand, counting down.
CCGTCCCGCCGGAGAGGATAAATTCTGCCCTCTGCTCCGCCGCGCCGAGGAGCGTCGTTCCGCCGCGGAACACCGCGCGCGTCAGCTCCTGCACGGAGTCCTGCACGCTGAGCGTGCCGCCCGCGTTGAGCAGCGCACCGTTATTGAGCCAGAGCGTATCGGTGCAGAGCGTGCCGCCGAGCACGGCAAGCGCAGGCACATCGACCGCATTGGGGGCGGCGAGGCGAATTTCGTCGCAGCGCAGGGTCACATCGCCGTCAAGCACCAGCGCGGGGATCGGCAGGTCGCCGCGCCCGCAGTCAAGAGCGGTGGCGTTCGTGACCGTCAGCGTGCCGTCGCCGGTGAGTACCACGCAGTCAAAGCCCTCGAAGCAGGCATACTCCGTGCCGCCGCCGTCCGCGGTGCAGTCGCCGGAGAGGTTCAGGCGCAGGACGCCGCCGTCCGGCGCGGAAAGGTTCGGGATGGCGCAGTCCGCCGCGGAAACAGTAAAGGCATGGTACAGCTCCCCGTTCCACGCAAGCTGACCGTAGGACCCCTCCTGCTTCGCGCCGCCGCCGGAAAAGTCGGCAAGCGACACGCCCTCGTCCGCGAGCCTGCCCTCCTGAATGAGATCGGTGTAACTGCCGTCCGGCATACGGACGGCGAGGTAGTCGCACGCGCCCTCGTCGGCGCGGGCGGCAAGCGGAAGCTTACTGCTCTTATCCGCCGCGCCGGAGGTATCGGCAAGGTCGAACCAGAGGCGGCAGGCCTCGGGCAGATCCTCGGCACGCAGCCCCTCCTCGACCAATATCTCGTCGTTCGGCGTGGGCAGCACCGCGGCGTCGTCCGGCGTACCGGGCGTGCCGCAGGCGGTGAGCAGAAGCAGCAGGGATAGGGCGAGCGCGGACAGCCTCCTCATAACAGCGTCCTCCAAAACAAATTTCCAAAGAGTCTTTATTTCATCAGCTGGGCGACGAGATCGGTGTATTCGCTGGGGTCCTCGAGCGGCAGTCCCGCGATAAGCAGCGCCTGATCGTAGAGGATCTTCGCGTACAGCTCCGCCTTGGCGCGGTCGGTCAGCAGCGCCGTTTCCATCGCCATGACAGCGGGGTGGTCGGTGTTCAGCTCCAGAATGCGGTCCGCCTTGACGGGCGTGGGCATCTGGAAATTCTTGAAGTATTTCTCCATCTCAAAGCTGAAGCCCTCGCCTGCGGTCATGCACACGGGATGGGTCTTGAGACGGCGGGAGACCTTGGCCTCCTTGATCTTGTCGCCGAGGACCTCCTTGACAAACTTCATCAGCTCCGGCTTTTCGTCGAGGACCTTTTTCTCCTCGTCACCGAGGTCCAGCTCGCCGTCGATAATGGAGCGGAATTCCTTGTCGGCATACTTATGCAGCATCTGGAGAACAAATTCGTCCGCCTCGCCGGTGAGGTAGAGGACCTCGTAATTCTTATCCTTCAGCAGCTCGGTCTGCGGCAGGTGGTCGATGGTCGAAACATTCTCGCCTGCGGCGTAATAAATGTACTTCTGGCTCTCCGGCATACGGTCCACGTACTCGCGCAGGGTGACGAGCTTTTTCTCCGTCGAGGAGTAGAACAGCAGCAGGTCCTGCAGCGCCTCCTTACGGCTCTCGCCGCCCTCGCCCACAATGCCGTAGCCAACGGCGCGGCCGAAGTTTTCATAGAACTTCTCATAGCCCTCGCGGTCGTCGCGCAGGAACTTTTCAAGGTCGGCGCGGATCTTCTTTTCCAGATTGGCGGCGATGACCTTGAGCTGGCGGTCGTGCTGCAGCAGCTCGCGTGAGATGTTCAGGCTCAGGTCGGGCGAATCCACCACGCCGCGCACGAAGCGCAGATATTCCGGCAGCAGCGCGTCGCACTTGTCCATGATCATCACGCCCGCGGAGTAAAGCTGCAAGCCCTTCTGGAAGTCCTCGCTGCCGAAGTTCATCGGACGCTTGGAGGGAATGAACAGCAGCGCCTTATAGGTCACGGCGCCCTCGACGCTCGCGGTGATGATGCGCTGGGGCTTATCGAATTCACGGGCAAGCTCCTGATAGAACTTCGTGTACTCCTCGTCCGTCACCTCGCCGCGCGGACGCTGCCAGAGCGGGACCATGGAGTTCACGGTGGTCATTTCGTCCACAAACTCGTACTCCGGCTTTTCGGGATCGCTGCCCTCCTTGACCTTCTGCACGGGGGTCACCATGCGGATGGGGTAGCGGATATAGTCGGAATACTTCTTCACGAGCGAATAGAGCTTGTAGTGATCGAGGTACTCGGAATACTTCTCGTCCTCCGTGTCCTCCTTGAGGTGCATGATAACATCGGTGCCGACGGTATCCTTCGCGCATTCGGCGACGGTGTACCCGTCCGCGCCGGAGGACTTCCACTCGTAGGCGGTCTCCGAGCCGTATTTTTTCGTGAGGACCGTGATGCTGTCCGCGACCATGAAAGCGGAATAAAAGCCCACGCCGAACTGACCGATGATGTCGATGTCGTCCTTCTGCTCGGCCTCCTGACGGAACTTGTAGGAGCCGGAGGAGGCGATCACGCCGAGGTTGTTTTCCAGCTCCTCCTTGTCCATGCCGATGCCGTTGTCGCTGACGGTGAGGGTGCGCGCGTCCTTATCCACAGTAATCTCGATCCGGAAATCGCCGCGGTTCAGGCCGACCTTGTCGTCGGTCAGCGACAGGTAGCAGAGCTTATCGATGGCGTCGCTCGCGTTGGAGATGATCTCGCGCAGGAAGATCTCCTTGTGCGTGTAAATAGAGTTGATCATCAGGTCCAGCAGGCGCTTGGATTCTGCCTTGAATTGTTTCTTTGCCATAAAGCAGTCTCTCCTTTGGTGATATATTTGTGCTGATTATAGCACAGACCTGCAAGGGTTTGTTATATATTTTTGAACATTTTCAGCAAATTGCCGCGCCGCCGGACGGAAATGCCCTCCGACCGTTCGCTGCCGAGTGCGGCGCAGTCGATTGCAGCGCGGAACTCGCTGCCCACGCCGTTGAAGCAGGCATCGACGCCGCAGCCCTCGTCCTTCAGCGCGCGGCAGGCACCCGCGCCACACGCTCAAGCGCCAGACGCACGTTGCCGTCGAGAAGGCGGCCGAGACGCTCGATGCTCTCGTCCACGCTGCTTTTCATGCCGCCGCGCAGCCAGTTTGCCGTCATGCCCGCGAGCGCCGCGGCGTAAAACTCGGACAGAATGCGAACATCCTCTTCCTCCGCATCCAGCCCCTCCGCCTGTCCGCGGACATAGGCGGTGATGGCGGCGAAGGTGACCTTGTGGTAATAATGCTCTAAAATGTCGCGGTTGTCGGAGCTGAAAAGGTGGTAGACCGCGCGGCGGTTCGCCGTGGCGAAGGCCGTGGCCTCGCGGAACGCCTCCTCCCACGACTCGTAGCCGCGCAGCTTCTCAAGAAACTGCTCGGTCTCCATCTGGAAGATCTCCTCTACCAGCGCGTAGATGTCCGCGTAATAATAATAAAAGGTGTTGCGGTTCACGGCGCTGCGCTCTGCGATGTCCTTAATGGAGATCTTGTCGAGCGGGCGCTCGTTGAGCAGCGACAAAAACGCCTCCCGAATGGCGGCCTTCGTCCGCAGAGCCATCAGTTCTCCTCCTCTTTCGTACTCCCATGCTGCGCGCACCACTCCCGCACCGTCCGCAGCGACGGCAGCAGCTCCTCGCCTGCCGGCGTGAGCGAATACTCCACGCGCGGCGGGATCTCGGCAAACACGATACGGTTGACCGCCCCCGTGTGTTCCAACGCGCGCAGGTCGGCCACCAGCGTCTTTTGAGAAATGTGCGCCATGCGCTCGCGCAGCTCGCCGAAGCGCAGCGCACCCTCGTCCAGCGCGAGCAGCAGCGAGACCGAAGCGGCGCCGCGGCTGCCCAGCAGCTCCGTCAGCTGCGCGGCATCCGTCTGTCCGATCGTCTGTTTCATAAGAACTCCTCCTTTTCCGTTGGTGTGATTTTCTCCACTAACGGATAATTTCTCTCTTCGCAAGCCCATTATAGTCTTAAAGGATAATTTCGCGCAAGAGGAAAAAATCAGACAAAAGGGTTCATGTGTTCAAAAGGCAGACGTTTGTACCCTCTATGCCTATTTTTTCTCCATAGGAGCGTGCTATGATAGGGACAACAAAAGAGCGCGGCAGAGCCGCGCCGAAAAAAGGAGCATTGTTATGGAAGCTTTGAAACGTTATCGCACATGGGCCATCGTCGTATCCTGCTGCATGATCGCGTTGGGCGTCGCGATGATCGTCTGGCCCGACATATCCGCGCTGACCGTGTGCTATCTGATGGGTGTTCTGTGCGTCGCCATGGGCGTGTGCGAGATCGCGCGCTATTTCCGCCTCGGCGTGGTCGGCATTCTCTTCCGCTTCGACCTGACGCTCGGCATTCTGAGCGTACTGGCGGGCGTTCTGCTGCTGTGCCACCCGCTCGGGGCGCTGACCATCCTGCCTATCATCGCGGGCTTTTACATTCTGCTCGACAGCGTTTTCTCCATTCAGATGTCCGCCGAGCTGCGCCGCTTCGGACTTGGCAGCTGGGGTCTGACGCTGGTGTTCGGCATCGTGGGCGCGGTGCTGGGCGTTCTGATGATCCTCAACCCCTTTGACGGAGCGGCGGCGCTGATGCTCTACATCGGCATTTCGATGCTCATCGCAGGCGCGGAGAGCATCTACACCGTCATCTGCCTGTCCCGCGCGTTCAAGAGCGAGGGACACCAAAAGGTCATCGACGCCGTCTGGCACGAGGTATGACCGCATAACGCAGCAAGAGAGCCGCACACCTGTGCGGCTCTCTTTTTTGTCCGTTTCACACCAGCACGGTCAGCAGCCAGATCAGGCCAATGCCCAGCGCGCCCGCCGCGCCCCAGAACACCGGCGGAAGGCTGTGCAGAAGGCTCCTGCGCCCGCCGTGGCTGCGCGTGTAGCTTTTGGCGACGCGGCAGGCCTCGTCCACGAGCTGCTGCGCCGTGACGCCGTCCTTGCCCAATGCGTCGTTTCGCACGATGAAAATAGCCTGTTCGAACAAGTTGGTATCCGGTGATTCCACAACGATCACCCGCCGGGACATTCCCCTGACCATGGCACATCACTCCTTGGGCGTAAAATTTTGACAAGAAAAGTATGCCCCGCATCCGCGCGGTTATACCTCGACGGCGGCGCTGTTTTCGTCGAGATAAAGCGCGATCACCGCCGCGTCGTCCGCGCCGCCGCGCTGCGCGCGGCTGGCCGCGAGAACATCCGCCGCAAGAGCCTGCGGGTCGCTGCCCGCGTAATCCGCAAGCAGCGCCTGAAGCCACGCGTCCTCGTTCCCGTCTGCCACGCCGTCGCTGACCATAACGAAAAACGACCGTTTCTCCAGCGGGAAGCAGGTCGTCTCCGGCCGCGTGTCCGCGCTCTGCAGGCCCGCCGGAAGGCAGGAGCCGGTGATGCGGCGCACGCGCTTCCCGCGCTTGACGTAGGATGGAGCCGCGCCGTATTTATAGACCCGCGCCGTGCCGTCGCGCAGCGAAAGCTGCATCAGGTCCACGGTGGTAAAGCTGTCGGAGACCTCGGCGCGCAGGTTCAGCGCGCTGTTGAGCGTTTTGAGCGCGCCGGACGCCTCCACGCCCGCGCGCAGGAAGCGCTCGAGCAGGCGCACCGCCATGGCGGACTCGCGCCGCGCCTCCTCGCCGCAGCCCATGCCGTCGGAGAGGAGCAGGCAGAGCGTGCCGTCCGCTGTTTCAAAATTCGTCAGGCTGTCACCGCTGACCGTCTCGCCCTCCTTGGGGCGCAGCGCCATGCCGACGCGGTAGGCGAGCAGCTCGTCCGACGCGGCGGCGCGCACATCGAGCGTTTCCGCCGTCTCGCTCAGAAGCTCGGAAAGCTGAGCGTACTGCCCCGCCGCCTGCGCGCGGGTGTCCGCAAGCCGCCCGCGGTACTGCCGCCGGAGCAGAAACGCGTTCAGCTCCGCGTTGACCGCGGCAAGAAAGCTTGGGAAGCGGATACAGCGGTCCGTGAAGTAAGAGGGGAAATCTCCCCCGCGCCCGCGCCCCTGCGCGAGCAGGGCGGCGGTCGCGTCGTTGAGGGCGTTGTAGGTCTTGGAGTAATCCCTCTCCCAGCAGATGGTGCGAAGCGAGCAGCCGCGGCACACGCGTTCCGCCGCGCGGTCGTAGATCATGGAGGGGTTCTCCTCCTCCACCTTGGGCGTACGCATCAGGCTGTCATACAGCTCGCGCAGCGCGGCGGCGGTCGCACTCAAGCGCTGTTGCGCCGCCGTGCGCTGCACGGTCTCCGCCGCGTCCGCGTCCTCCTCCGGCGCGGCAAGGCGCTTGCCGCCGAACAGGCGGCTTGGCAGCAGGAGGAAAACAAGCGTGGCACACAGCCCCTCATAGAGCAGGATCATACCCTGTCCCGCGTCCAACGGCAGCGAGAGCAGCACGAGCGGCACGCACCACAGCGCCGCCGCACCCACACGCCGCGCGCGGCGCTCGGGTCCCATGGCAAGTGCGCCGAGACTGTAGACCGCCGTGTGCAGAAAGCCCGTCGGCTGCGCCGTCAGGTCGAGCGCGAGGCCGATGCCCAACGCGGCGGCAAGCGCTTCGCCGCTGCCGCGGTCGTAGGCCAGCAGCATGACGAGCAGCATAGCCGCGATGCGTCCCGGCGCGAAACCGTTGGCGAATTGCAGCGAGGACGCGGCGGTCAGCACGCCGATGCCGACCACCAGCCCTGCCGCCTGACGCCGCTCCTCATGGAATGCGCCGCCGTCGAGCGCCGCGCGGGCGCACACCGCCGCAAGCATCGCGAGCGCCACGCTCAAAAGGCAGTCCGCCGCCTCGTCCGGACCGGACTGCAATAAGTACACGAACTCGACCGCGATATGCATGAGCGCGGTCATCACAGGGAGAAAAAACCGCGAGCGGTACCACTTCGTCTCGCAGAAGGCGTTGTTCGCCGTATAGAGCAGCACCGCCACGGCGAGCGAGCGCAGCGCGTGCGAAAAGTCCAGAAATGCAAGCGCGCCCAGCACGCCGCCGAGCAGCGCGGCAAGTCCGCGCTTTCCGGACCCCGCCGCGGCGATCAGTCCAAGGGCAAAAGGTGCATAGCCGCCGAACAGCTGTGCGCCGAACAGCACGGCGGCAAGCAAAAAGGCGCCGGCACAAGGAATGGCCCTTTCCCATCTCCCCCATTTTACGGCAAGCTCTCCACGCTTCAAGGCTTGTCCACCTCCCAAGTGTTTTTCCCCATTGTAGCGGAGAGCGGACAAGAAGCGCGTCGAGAAAGGGCGAGCGGGGCAGAAAGAAAAAGAACGGCTTTTCGCCGTTCTTTTCGTCTTTTCGGTCTTATTCGTTCACTTTTTTCACGATCTCCGCCGCCTGACGCGCGTTTCGTGCGATCTCGTCGTGCAGTTCCTGCGTGGAGGAGAATTTTTTCTCCGACCGCAGGTAGGCGTGAAAATCAAGGCGCAGCGTTTTGCCGTACAGGTCGCCGTCGAAGCCGACGAGATAGGTCTCCACCGTGACAATGTCCTTGTCGCTGACTGTGGGGCGCACCCCCACATTCGTCACACCGGTGCATACCGTGCCGTCCGGCAGGTGGGCGCAGGTGGCGTACACGCCGCGCTTCGGAACGATGACGTGCGCCTCCGGCACAAGGTTCGCCGTAGGGAACAGGCTCCTGCGGCCGATCCCCTCGCCGTGGCGCACCGTGCCGCAGAGAATATGCGGGTGGCCGAGGAAGCGCGCCGCGCGCTCCATGTCGCCCTCCTCGACGAGCGAGCGGATATAGGTCGAACTGACGGTCACGCCGTCCAGCTCCACCTTGGGGATAATGTCGCAGCCGAGGCCCAGCGCACGGCATTTCTCGCGCAGCTTCGCGCTGTCGCCCTCGTTTTTATGGCCGAAGCGAAAATCGTGTCCCGCCACAAGATGCACGGCACGGTACTTCTTCACCAGCAGTTCGGTGATGAAGTCCTCCCAAGGCATGGTCATCATCGCGCGGTCGAACGGCTCGACGAACACGGTGTCAATGCCATAGTATTCGCGCATGATGGCGGCGCGTTCCCCATTCGTGGTCAGAAGCGGCACGGGAGTGCCGGTAACGAATTCCCTCGGTGAGCGGTCAAAGGTGAACGCCGCCGGCGTGACGCCGAGCGCCGCCGCGCGTTCCGCCGTTTTCCGCAGCAGCGCGCCGTGGCCGAGATGCACCCCGTCGAAAAAGCCGAGGGCGATAACAGTTGCTTCACTCATGGTCTTGCTTCCTCAAAAGAAATTCTTGACGGCGTGCAGCTCGCCGTTTTCCGCACGGGAGAGCGAAAGAAAGTTCCCCGCGCGGTCGTAAACGCGGTATTCGCCGTCGGCAACGCCCCTTGCGTAGAAGGCGTTGCCGTTGTAAGCGCGCTTTTCCTGCGTCTCGTTCTGCACGGTAAAGCGCGGGCAGGCGCGGAAATATTCGTCCAGCGGCAGGAGCAGGGCTTCGCCCTCCTCCTGCACCCGTTCAAGCGTCACGGCCTCCGCGATGCGGAAGCCAGCCGCCATCGTGCGCCGCAGCGCCGCCATGCAGCCGCCGCAGCCGAGCGCACGCCCGAGGTCGTGGCAGAGCGTGCGAGCATAGGTTCCCTTGGAGCAGACGACGCGCAGGGCAAATTCGTCCGGCGCGGACTGCTCCAGCAGCTCCAACTCGTAAACGGTGACGGTGCGCGGCTTACGCTCCACCGTCTTGCCTTGCCGCGCAAGGTCGTAAAGCTTCTGTCCGTTGACCTTGAGCGCGGAGTACATCGGCGGGAGCTGTGAAAGCGCGCCGGTAAAGCGCGGCAGCGCCGCGCGTACCTCGTCCGCGCCGACAGCGACAGGGTGTGTTTCCAACACCGTGCCGGTCATGTCCTGCGTGTCGGTGACCATGCCGAGCTTCAAAATGGCATGATACTCCTTTCGCCCGTTTTCGGCAAACTGCACCGCCTTGGTCGCGCGGCCCACGAACACCGGCAGCACGCCGGTCGCCATGGGGTCGAGCGTCCCCGCGTGGCCGATTCGCTTTTCGCGCAGGATGCCGCGCAGCTTGGCGCACACATCCATACTCGTCCAGTCCGCGGGCTTATCAATAATGAGGATGCCATCGGGCATAGTCTGTCTCCTTTGTGCTGGGCGTTCGGCGTCCTTGCGCCGCTCCCGCGTTTCGCCGCAATGCGAAATCATTCCCTTATTCCTCTATCGCGTTCCGCACGGCGGCGAGGATCGCCGCCTTCGCTTCCGCGAGCGAGCCACGGTACACGCAGCCGGAGGCCGCGCGGTGGCCGCCGCCGCCGAGCGCGGCGCAGGCCTTCGTCGCGTTGACGCGCGCGCCGGTCCGCACGCTGATCTTCCACGCGCCGTCCCTCGTCTCCTTCATCGTGATGGAGCAGTCCGTTCCCTCCACCACGCCGCCGAGCGCGGAAACATCGTCCATGTCCGCCTCGGTCAGTTCAAGCCGGTCGATCAGGCTCAGCGGCAGCGTGACGACGACCACGCGGTCCCCGTCGTAAAATTCCATCGTGTGCAACAGCTCCGCCTCCAGCGCCAGACGCTTTTTCGTTTTGGTGCGAAAATGGCGCTTGTTCGCCGCGCGGTAATCAATGCCCGTCTCCATCAGCGCGGCGGCGACGCGATGCGTGTTCGCCGTGACATTCGAGTAAACGAAGCAGCCCGTATCGGTGCTGACCGCGACATAGAGCGGCAGCGCGACGGCGGGGGCAAGCTGTCCCAACTCGACCGCCAGCTCATAGAGGATCTCGCCGCAGGCGGCGCATTCCGGATGGACGCAGCTTTCCTTTCCGAAGCCCTCGTAGCTCGGATGGTGGTCGATGGCAAGGTCGACCCTGTTCTTGAACGGCTCCGCGTTGTCCGGAAACAGGCCAAGCGCCGCAAGGTCCACGGACACCACCGCTTCATAGCGGTAGTCCTCCGCCGCCCAATAGGGCGCGACATAGTCGGCATAGAGACTCGTGACCTCGGCGTTCGGCAGCAGCGCCGCCGTTTTGCCCATCTGCCGCAGCATGGCGCACAGCGCCGCGGCGCAGCCGAGCGTATCGCCGTCGGGACGGCGGTGCGTCAAAATGAGATAATTATCGTGTACGCGCAGAAAGGCGGCGACCTCCTTGACCGTCATTCGTCCTCACCGTCCAGTACGATGTCCGCGTTCGCGGGGTTCGCGGGCTTGACCTTCGTGGGGTCGCGCAGCATCTCAAGAATGTGCGCGCCGTACTCGATGGAGTCGTCCGCGGTGAATTGCAGCTCCGGCGTATAGCGCAGCGACATACTCGCGCCCAGCTCACGGCGCAGATAGCCCGCCGCGGACTTCAGACCGCGGATGGCGTCCTTTTCCCGTGTCTTGTCCAGAACGCTCACGAACACGCGGCAGTAGCGCAGATCGGTGGTGGTGTCCACATGGGTAATGGTGACCATGCCGCCCTGCACGCGCGGATCCTTGATGGTGCGGAAGAGAGCGCTCAACTCACGCTGAATTTCTTCGTTGATACGCCCGATGCGGTTACTTGCCATAAAATGACCTCCTTTGCGGGAAAAGGGACAGGCGTTTCCGCCCGCCCCTTTCCGCTCAATTACTGTTCGATCTGCTCCATGACGTAGGCTTCGACGATGTCGCCCTCCTTGATGTCGTTGAACTTCTCGAAGTTCAGGCCGCACTCATAGCCGGAGGCGACCTCCTTGACCGCGTCCTTAAAGCGCTGGAGAGAAGCGAGATGCCCCTCGTGGACCACGATGCCGTCGCGCACGATGCGCGCCTCGCAGGAGCGCTGGATCTTGCCGTCGAGTACATAGCAGCCCGCGACCGTGCCGACGCTGGAGACCTTGAAGGTCTGGCGGATCTCGGCGTGGCCGATGACGTTCTCACGGAACTTGGGCGCGAGCAGACCCTTCATGGCCGCCTCGATCTCGTTGATGGCGTCGTAAATGACGCGGTACATACGCATATCGACGTGTGCGCGGGCCGCGCTGTCGCGCGCCGCGGCGTCGGGTCGGACGTTGAAGCCGACGATGATGGCATTCGAGGTGGAGGCGAGCATAACATCGCCTTCGTTGATGGCGCCGACCGCGCCGTGGATCACGCGCACGCGGACCTCCTCGTTGGAGATCTTTTCGAGCGAGGCGGTGACCGCCTCGACGCTGCCCTGAACATCCGCCTTGACGATGACATTCAGGTTCTTCATCTCGCCCGCCTGAATCTGGCTGAAGAGGTCCTCCAGCGAGACCTTGGAGATGGGCGCGTTGGCCTTGGCCTTTTCCTCGTTCTTGCGCTGCTCGACCAGCTCGCGCGCAAGGCGCTCGTCGGCGACGGCGTTAAAGTTCGCGCCCGCGCTCGGCACCTCGCCGAGACCCGTGATCTCCACAGGGACGGAGGGGCCTGCCGCGGTGAGCTTCTGGCCCTTGTCGTTCGTCATCATGCGGACGCGGCCGACCGCCGTACCGGCGATGATGATGTCGCCCTGATGGAGCGTGCCGTTCTGCACGAGGAGCGTGGCGACCGGACCGCGGCCCTTGTCGAGCCGCGCCTCGATAACGGCGCCGCTGGCGGCGCGGTTGGGGTTGGCCTTCAGCTCGCCGACCTCGGCGGTCAGCGCGACCATTTCCAGCAGATTATCCACGCCCATGCCGGTCTTGGCGGAGATCGGGCAGACGATCGTGTCGCCGCCCCAGTCCTCGGCAAGCAGGTCGTACTTGGTGAGCTGCTCCTTGATGCGTTCGGGGTTCGCGTCCGGCTTATCCATCTTGTTGATGGCAACGATGATGGGGATACCGGCGGCCTTGGCGTGGTTGATGGACTCGACGGTCTGGGGCTTGATGCCGTCCTCGGCGGCGACGACAAGGATCGCAATGTCCGTGATCATCGCGCCGCGGGCGCGCATGGAGGTGAACGCCTCGTGGCCCGGCGTGTCGAGGAAGGTGATGGGCTTGCCCTTGATCTGCACCTGATAGGCGCCGATGTGCTGCGTGATGCCGCCCGCCTCGCCGGAGGCGACATGCGCGTTGCGGATATAGTCGAGCAGGCTGGTCTTGCCGTGGTCGACGTGGCCCATAACTACCACGACGGGCGCGCGCGGCTTGAGTTCCTCTTCGGTGTCCTGATGGTCGTCGATGAGCTTTTCCTCAATGGTGACGACGACCTCCTTCTCCACCTTGCAGCCGAGTTCCTCGGCGACGAAGGAAGCGGTGTCGAAGTCGATGATCTGGCTGAGGGACGCCATAATGCCGTTCTTCATCAGGCACTTGACGACCTCCGCGCCGGTCTTCTTCATGCGGCTGGCCAGCTCGCCGACGGAGATCTCGTCGGGGATCTTGACGGTCAGCGGGATCTTCTTGGCGATCTCCAGCTGGAGGCGGCGCATCTTCTCGGCCTCCTCCTGCTTGCGCTTGTTGGAGAAGGCGGGCGCGTTGCGGTTGTTCTTCTTGTTCGCGGCGTTGCGGAATTTCTCCTTGCCCGCGCTCATGCTGTCGCGGCGGCCGCCCGCGCTGCTGCGCTCGGCCATATCCTGCAGCTTCTCGTCGTACTTGTCGAGATTGACGTTGGTGGACTTGCGGGTGTCCACGATCTTCTTTTCCGGCACGCGGGTGGTGGGCTGCTGCGTCGCGGTGGACTTGCTCGGCGCGCCGTTCGCTGCGCCCGCGGCCTTCGGCGCGGCCGTCTGCGCGTTCTTCTGCTGCGGCGCGGCAGGCGCGGCGGCCTTCTGCGGCGCGGCGGGAGCCGCCTTCGGCTCCTCTTTCTTCTCCCGATAGGTCTCGGCGAAGATCGTCTCGATCTTCACCTGATGATGCAGCGTCAGGTAGTCGAACACGATCGACAGCTCACGGTCGTTCAGCACTTGGGAGTGACCCTTGGGGGCCTCCGTGTAATCCTTGAGGATGGCGATAATATCCTTCGACTGCAGGCCGAAGTCCTTCGCCAGACTGCTCACCTTGTTTTTGTTCTCCGTAGTAGCCAATATAACACCTCCAAATGTGATGGGACCGAATTACTGCTTATCCTTGTTTACGCTGCCCTTGCCGCGCTTGACGGGGCGGGCGTTCGCGTAGCGCGTACGCGCGGCGGCCTTGACAGCGGCGCGCTTGCGCTCCTCGCGGGTGGGCTTCTTCGCGTTGGCGCGGCCGTGTGCGCCTGCGGGATCTTTTCCGCCCGCTCCTGCGGCAGCCTGCCTTGCGGGACGTTTTTTCCCCCGCTCCGGCTCCGCCGCTTTCTTCTCCGCGCGTTTTTTGCCGGTGCGGACATTCTTCTCATGCGCCTCGGCCTCTCGGCGGCGCTCGGCGGCGCGCTGCGCCTTGACGGAGAGCTTCTCCGCCGTGACGGCATAGCGCTCGTCGCCCTCCGCCAGCTTTTTTGCGATGGCTTCGGCAAAGCCGACGTCCATGACCGCCAGCATCGCGCAGCTTGAGCGGCCGACCGCGCGGCCAAGCGCGTCCTTATCCGCCCCAATGCGGCACCAGAGGCATTGTCCCGCGTCGGCAAAATGCCGCACGCGGCGCACGCTGTTCTCCGCGGCGTCGGCAGCGACCAAAATGAGCCGCGCGTCGCGCGCTCTTGCCGCCGCGCCGGTCGGCTCCTCGCCGACGGCCAAGCGCCCTGCCTTCTGTGCAAGGCCGATGAGGTTCAAGACTCTATCCACCGCTCACCATCTCTCTTTCCAGCTCGTCGTAAAGCTCCGGCGTGATGGCGGTCTCAAGGGCCCGCTCCAGCGCGCGGGACTTGCGCGCGCGCCTCAGGCAATCGAGGTCAGGGCAGAGGTATGCGCCGCGCCCCGGCTTTTTGCCCTTGAAGTCGAGCGAGATCTCGCCCTCCGGCGAGCGGACCACGCGGATCAGCTCGCGCTTTTCCTTCCTCTCGCGGCAGCCCACGCATTGGCGCTGCGGGACCTTTTTCTCTTTTTGCATGAAGCCGCCTCCTTCGTTCTTACTTGCGTCTGTTCAGCCACACCGACAGCAGCGACAGCAAAACAGCAATGCCGCAAAGCGCATAAGTCAACAGGCTCATTTCTTATTCTTCCTCGCGGTAGCTCTGGGGCTTGATGTCGATCTTATAGCCGACCAGGCGGGCGGCGAGACGGGCGTTCTGTCCCTCCTTGCCGATGGCGAGCGAAAGCTGGTCGTCGGGGACGATGACGCGGCAGGCCTTGCTGCCGTCCTCGGCCATGCGGACCTCGATCACGTCCGCCGGAGCAAGCGCCGCGGCGATGTACTCGGCGGGGTCCTCGCTGTACTTGATAATGTCGATCTTTTCGCCGCGCAGCTCCTCCACGATGTTGTTCACGCGCTGACCGCGGGGACCGACGCAAGCGCCGATGGGATCGATGTTCGCGTCGTTGCTCCACACCGCCATCTTCGTGCGGGAACCCGCCTCGCGGGCGATGGAGCGGATCTCCACCACGCCGTCGTAGATCTCCGGCACCTCCAGCTCGAACAGGCGCTTGACAAGCCCCGGGTGCGTGCGGGAGATGACGACCTGCGGGCCGCGGGACTGGCGGCGGACGTCAACAAGATACACCTTGATGCGCTGGCCCTCGACGAGCGTTTCGCCCTTGACCTGCTCGCCCGCGGTGAGAATGGCGTCGGTCGCCTCGCTGCCCGTGCCGATCCGCAGGGCGGCGCTGCCGCTGCGCGGGTCGATGCGGGTGACGACGCCGGTGAGGATCTCGTGCTGCTTGGAGTTATACTCCTCATAGACCATGCCGCTCTCGGCCTCGCGCAGGCCCTGAATGATGACCTGCTTGCCGTTGCCCGCGGCAATGCGGCCGAACTCGACATTATCGACGGGAATGTTCACGATGCTGCCCAGCTCGTACTTGGCGGAGAGCTTCTTCGCGTCCTCCAGAGACATCTGAGCGCCGGGGTTCTCGACTTCCTCAACGACCTCCTTCTGCACGTACATCTTGAGGTCGCGCTTGTTCTCGTCCACATCCACGATCACATTCTCCACGCCCTCGTGGTCGCGCTTGTAGGCGGTGGTGAGCGCCTGTACGATCTTATCCATCATAAAGGTCTGGGAAATGCCGCGTTCCTTTTCGAGCATGGCAAGAGCGGCAAAGATTTCATCGCATTTCATGGGATCAAGCTCCTTATTATATGATAAATATGGTAGTGGTCAGAAGTCGCAGCGAAGGCGCACAAGGGCGACCTCCGGTTTTTCAAAGCGCAGCGTTTCCCCGCCGACGGTCAGGCTCACCGCGCCGTCGTCGTAGCCCGCGAGAACGCCGGAAAACTCCTTGCGTCCGTCGCGCGGCTTGTAGGTCTTGAGCAGCACGTCCGCGCCCATAAACCGTTCAAAGTCCGAGGGCCGCTTGAGCGGGCGCTCGGCTCCGGCGGAGCCGACCTCGAACATGTAGCTGCCCTCGATGGGGTCCGCCTCGTCGAGCAGATCGCTCACCGTGCGGGAGATGTTCTCGCAATCGAGAATGTCCACCCCGCCGTCCTTGTCGATGAACACGCGCAGATACCATTGGCCCGCCTCGCGGATGTACTCCACGTCCCAGAGCGAGCAGCCGTTCGCCTCTACCACGGGACGCGCCAGTTCCGCGACGATCTCAGTTACTTTTTTCATGCTCTCCTCGCTTTACGACACGAAAGTATTTGTACGGGTGAAAAATTGCAAAAGAAAGAGCGGACCGGAAGTCCACTCTGCCTGACTGACTGAAATAACATAAGTATATTACCATAGCTTTATGCCGATTGCAAGTATTTTATTGCCATGGCGATCCGTTTTTTTCGAAAAAATCCGCCGTTCGGCCGCGAAAAAGGGGGCGTCCGTTTGGACGCCCCTCAAAATCACGCTCAGGACAGATAGTTCAGCGGGTTATAATAGGTGCCGTTGTACTGAATGCCGAAATGACAGTGTACACCATTGGCAACGCCGCTGCGTCCCGCCTTGGCGACCTGCTGGCCCTTGTAGACCGTCTGTCCGGCGGAGACCAGAAGCGAACTGTTATGCTCGTAATAGGTCTTAAAGCCGTTCTGATGGTCGATGATGACCACGTAGCCCATCGCGCCCTTATAGCCGGAGAAGCTGACCACGCCGCCGTCCGCCGCGTAGATCGGCGTGCCGTAAGGTACCGAAATATCAACGCCCTTATGGTTGGTGGACGCGCCGCGGATACCGGTGTTGCGGTAGCCGAAGTAAGAGGTGATGCGGCCGCTCGTCGGCCAGCGGAAGCTGCCGGTGGGGAACCAGCTCGGACGCGGCTTGGTGCCTTGTGCGCGCTGCTCGGTGACCGGCTCGGTGAGTGTGACGCTGGAAATGACATTGCGCTCGGTCTCTTCGCCGTTGATATAGGTCACATCGGCCACGACATCCGCCGTGCCGTACACGCCCTTGGAGAGGACCTTGTAGTCGCCCTTGTACATGCTGGCGTCATCGGTGTAGGTGATGTCGTACTGTACGTCCTCAACATAGTTCTGCCGCTCGGTGACCACAACGGTCAGATAGGGGACGGCATTGGCAAGCGTCAGCTCGTCGCCGATCTGCAGATGGTTGATGTCAAAGTCGGGGTTGATGGCGAGCAGCTCCTTGGTGGTCATGCCGTGGCCGTTGGCGATGCCGCTCCATGTGTCGCCCTTGACGACCGTATAGGTGACCTCGCCGGCCTTGGTGGAGTTGAGCAGCTCGGCGATCTGACCGAGGTTCACGATGCTGTCCGCCGGAACATAGCCCTCGGCAATGCGGACATCCTCCACAAAATCAACGGTCAGCGTATCCTCGGAAACATAGCTTTCCTTCAGTTGGTCGAGCAGACCCTCCAGCGCGCCCTCGTACTGCGTCGAGCCGACCAGCTCGTCGTTGATGTAGAGGGAGTAGCCGCGGGTGACCAGACCAACCTCGCCGGTCAGCTCCTCCTCCAGCTCGGCGCGGTCCACGATCTCGCTGCGCGCGACCAGACCGTTGGTGTACTGAATGGAGGTGTCGGCGAATTGAAAGCTCTCGCCCAGCGTTTCCGCAGTAATGGCGGCAATGTTGGCAGTCACGCGCTTGGCTTCGCTCATGGTCGCCACCGTGTCGAGCGCCTTGCCGTCGTAAACGACGGTGGTGCCGATGGTGTAGCGGGAGAAGAACACGGCGCTCACCGCCACGGCCAGCGCCGCGGCGGTAAAAACGGCCGGATAGTATTTCTTCTTGCGCCACGCAGCCACGCGCTGTCCGCCCGTACGGCGGATATGGCGGCGGCGGGCAAGGCGCAGCTTTTCCCGTCCGAGCGCGCCCCAGAAGCTCAAAAGCCCGAAGGCCAGAAGCAGCAGCTGCCCCGGAATGGTGTTCGACTCCGGAAAGTTGCGCTCACGCGCCTCATGCACGACCTGCTTGGTACGCCGGTGAATATGGCTGAGCCTTTCGCCCACGGTCCTTTTCGACGCGCGGACCGCGCGGCCAGCCGCCTCGCTCGTCTTCCGGACGCAGGTCTCCGCCGTGTCCGTCAGTGGCGCGTTCCTGCGCGCACGGTCGTTCGTTCCCTGCGCCGCGCCCTGATTTACTTGTCTTTTTCCTCTGCGTTGATTCATGCCTACTCCGCAAAAACTAGCTCTCTTGAAATGGTTACAAATTGTAACAAATGTAATATAACCCTTTTCACGCGCCGCGTCAAGCCCCCGTTTTTCTCCGCGGCGCGCGCAGGGGACGGTGCGCGGCGCGATCCGTCCCATATTTTGCCGCTTCGACGCCATTTGACTACAACATCTTCCGGTTTTTGACCGTTTTCGCCGTATTCCAAAAAAACATGCAGAAAATGTGAATTTTTTAAATTTACCTGTTGAGCCTCCCAAAAAAGAGGTATATACTATTATCTATTAATTCTTGCCGCCCCCCTGCGGCAGCAAAACTTAGGAGGAATCCCCATGTTCGGAAAACTGATCGCCACGCTCAAGCAAAGCCCCAAGACCATTGTCTTCACCGAAGGCACCGACCCGCGCATTCTCGAAGCGAGCGCACGCCTGCTGTCCGGTAACTTCCTCAAGCCCCTGCTGATCGGCAACCCCGACGAGATCGCGGCGGCAGCCGAAGATGTCGGCTTCAACATCCGCGGCGCAGAGATCGCCGACCCCGCGAACTATCCCGAGATGGGCGCGATGGTCGAGAAAATGGTCGAGCTGCGTAAGGGCAAGATGACGCCCGAGCAGTGCCGCGACGCGCTGAAGAAGGGCAATTACTTCGGCACCATGCTCGTCAAGATGGGCAAGGCGGACTGCCTGCTCGGCGGCGCGACCTACTCCACCGCGGATACCGTGCGTCCCGCGCTTCAGCTCATTAAAACCAAGCCCGGCAACAACATCGTCTCCTCCTGCTTCATCATGGTCCGTCCCGCCGCGTCCGGCGAGAACGAGGTCCTGGCGATGGCGGACTGCGCCATCAACATCAAGCCCAGCGAGGACGAACTGGTCGAGATCTGCCGCGAGACCGTCGCGTGCGCCAAGACCTTCGGCGTCGACCCCCAGGTCGCCTTCCTGAGCTATTCCACCCTCGGCTCCGGCAAGGGCGAGGATGTGGACAAGATGCGTAACGCCTGCGAGAAGGCCAAGGCCGCCATGCCCGAAACGCCCATCGGCGGCGAATTCCAGTTCGACGCGGCAGTCTCCCCCGTCGTCGCCAAGACCAAGCACATCTCTGACGGCGTCGGCGGTCACGCCAACACCTTCATCTTCCCCGACATCAACGCGGGCAACATCGGCTACAAGATTGCCCAGCGTCTCGGCAACTTCGACGCCTACGGTCCCATTCTGCTCGGCCTGAATGCGCCCATCAACGACCTCTCCCGCGGCTGCAACGCGCAGGAGGTTTACTCCATGGCGATCATCACCGCCGCTCTCGCGTAAACGAGGCGGCATGACCAGCATAAGGAAGAGCGCCGCTTGGCGGCGCTCTTCCTTATGCTGGTCATGCCGCACAAATTGCAAAACGTCAGCCGCCGTGTGCGGCAAATAAAAGGGAGGGACGCAGCCGCGTCCCTCCCCTATTTTCCTTGCACTTAAAGCATCCTGACCGTGTAGTACACCGCCAGCGCGAACAGCGCCACCGCAGCGCCCCAGATCACATAGTACGCCATACCCGCGAACAGCGCCAACGCCAGCGCGGCAATGCAGAACACCAACACCGCGCCTGTCAGCGCGTAGTTGGCCCTGGCGGGAAAGATGACCGTCTCCCCCAGCTTGCCCTCGCGCTTCTTGAGCAGCAGGAGCAGCACCAGCAGCGCAGCCGTCAGCACCAACGCGGCAAGCGAGGCCGCACGGACCATTCCTGCCATAGCGGTGCTGCCGTGGTTGACCAGGACCGCCGCCGCAATGGTCAGCGCCAGCGCCGCCGCCTGCACGGCAAACTCGCGCTCATAGAGCAGGAACACCACGCACAGCAGCATCAGCACGGGGACGAGAATGCACATTGCCGTCGTGCCGGCGGGGTAGATCTTGAGCATCAGCTCGGAGGAAAGCGTGAGGAACACGCCGACGCCGAGCAGCCAGCCGCCGAGGCGGACAAAGCGCGTCCACTTTTCCCGCATGACCGTGAACACCACGCCTGCCGCGACCAGAGCGAGGCCTGCCCAGAGCATGACCTCAAGGAAGTAGGACGCCGCCACGAGCTGGTCGATGGTACCCTTGACAAAATACTGGTTGACGAGCAGCAGATAAAATTCCGCGATAAAGCCGGCGGTAAAAAGACCGAGGGCGCGGTTCAGATTGCGATTGTTTTTTGCGATGCGTTCCTCACGCCGAGCGTTGTTCTTCTTTGCAGCCATCTATTTCTGACCTCCGAAAGGTTGTACTTTCCATTCCTGTCCCGCGGACAGGCTCATAGACTGATATAATATCAGAAACTTCACCGTTTTGCAAGGTCAAATTTCCATTCCGCGCCCGCGCGGAGCAAAAACGCCGCTTCTTTTTCCATAATTGTTGCAAAAACAACTTGTATCATACTACATTTAGTTTGTACTTCTTTTCGTGTCCCACAAGATATTGTATATTTTTTGAAAAAACCTCTTGCATTGTGCGCGCGAATATGCCATAATTTGATTGCTGACCGTCAACTGCCACAAGATGTTGTGCTGTGAACGGTATTCCGTTAGACATTTTTGAGTAAGGGAGAGCTGCCGAAATGAAGGTCATCAAAAGAAACGGCGCAGAGGTCGAATTCGACATCGTCAAGATCATTTCCGCCGTCACGAAAGCGAACGGCGCCACGGAGGAGGACGCGCGCATGACGCCCGTTCAGATCCAGCGCATCGCCGAAAGCGTGGAGCTGGCCTGTCAAGGTCTTGGCCGCGCGCCCACCGTCGAAGAGATCCAGGACTTCGTCGAGCATCAGATCATGGCGCACGGCGCGTTCGAGGTCGCCAAGCGCTACATTACCTACCGCTACACCCGTTCGCTCGTGCGTAAGAGCAACACGACGGACGACAAGATCCTCACCCTCATCGAATGCAACAACGAAGAGGCCAAGCAGGAGAACAGCAACAAAAACCCCGTTGTCAACTCCACCCAGCGCGACTACATGGCGGGCGAGGTCAGCCGCGACCTGACGAACCGCATCCTCCTGCCGGAGGAGATCGTTAAGGCGCATGAGGAGGGCATCATCCACTTCCACGACACGGATTACTATGCCCAGCATATGCACAACTGCGACCTCGTCAATCTGGAGGATATGCTCCAGAACGGCACGGTCATCACCGGTACGCTCATCGAGCGTCCGCACTCCTTCGCCACCGCCTGCAACATTGCGACGCAGATCGTCGCGCAGGTCGCCAGCAACCAGTACGGCGGGCAGAGCATTTCCCTCACCCACCTCGCCCCCTTCGTGGATGTGAGCCGCAAAAAGATCCGCAGGCAGGTCCTTGCCGAGATCGAGGAGCTGGGCGTGGACAAGGACGGGGAGAAGATCAACTCCATCGTGGAAAAGCGCCTGCGCGAAGAGATCCGCCGCGGCGTGCAGACCATTCAGTATCAGGTCGTCACGCTCCTCACCACGAATGGACAGGCCCCGTTCATCACCGTGTTCATGTACCTCAACGAAGCGCGCAGCGAGCAGGAAAAGCACGACCTCGCCCTCATCATCGAGGAAATGCTGCTCCAGCGCTACGAGGGCGTGAAGAACGAGCAGGGCGTGTGGGTCACGCCCGCGTTCCCCAAGCTCATCTACACGCTTGAGGAGGATAACATCCACGAGGATTCTCCCTACTATTATCTCACGAAGCTGGCCGCAAAATGCACAGCGCGCCGCATGGTACCCGACTACATCAGCGAAAAAAAGATGCTCGAGCTCAAGGGCGATGTGTATCCCTGCATGGGCTGCCGCAGCTTCCTCACCCCCGACCGCTTTACCGACGCAGGCGTCGGCAACATCGCCAACGCCGGCAACTATGAGCCGGGCAAGCACAAGTATTACGGCCGCTTCAATCAGGGCGTCGTGACCATCAACCTGCCCGATGTGGCGCTCTCCTCCGGCGGCAACATCGAGAAATTCTGGGACGTTTTCGAGGACCGTCTGGAGCTGTGCCACCGCGCGCTCCGCTGCCGCCACGACCGTCTGAAGGGTACGCTGTCCGACGCCGCCCCCATTCTCTGGCAGTACGGTGCCTGCGCCCGCCTGCAGAAGGGCGAGCCGATCGACAAGCTCCTCTACAACGGCTACTCCACCATCTCCCTCGGCTACTCGGGGCTTTACGAATGCGTGAAGTACATGACCGGCAAGAGCCATACCGACCCCGCCGCCACGCCGTTCGCCCTGTCCATCATGCAGAAGATGAACGACAAGTGCAAGGAGTGGAAGACCGCCGAGAACATCGACTACTCCCTCTACGGCACGCCGCTGGAGTCCACGACCTATAAGTTCGCCAAGTGCCTGCAAAAGCGCTTCGGCATCATCGAGGGCGTGACCGACAAGGGCTACATCACCAACAGCTACCATGTCCATGTCACCGAGCCGATCGACGCCTTCACCAAGCTGAAGTTCGAGGCGCAGTTCCAGCACCTCTCCCCCGGCGGTGCGATCAGCTATGTCGAGGTCCCCAATATGCAGAACAACCTCGAAGCCGTGCTGCAGGTGATGAAGTTCATTTACGACAACATCATTTACGCCGAGCTGAACACCAAGTCCGACTATTGTCAGGTCTGCGGCTGGGACGGCGAGATCGAGATCGTCGAGCAGGGCGGCAAGCTGATCTGGCGCTGCCCGAAGTGCGGCAACACCGACCAGGACAAGATGAATGTCGCCCGCCGCACCTGCGGCTACATCGGCACGCAGTTCTGGAATCAGGGCCGCACGCAGGAGATCAAGGAGCGCGTCCTGCATCTGTAATTCTGTTATATAACCGAAATAACGAAGCGGGGCGCTGCTGCGTCCCGCTTCGTTAGGAGACCCTATGGAACAGAAACAACGCATCGAGCTGATGGACGCCGTGCGCGGCCTTGCCGTGTGCCTGATGGTGGTCCACCACTTTCTCTATGACCTGTGCGAATTTCTCGGCGCGCCGTGGTGGCTGTTCGCCAATCCGGTCTTCAATGTGCTGCATTACTTTTTCGCGGGAGTGTTCATTCTGCTCTCCGGCGTCAGCTCGGACTTTTCGCGCAGCAACCTCAGGCGCGGCGCGAAGGCCATGGCGCTTGCCCTCGCCATCACGCTCGTGACCTATTTCATGGGCATGACCATCGTGTTCGGCGTACTGCATCTGCTGGCAAGCTGTATGCTGCTCTTCGGTCTGACGCGGAGGCTCTGGGAGGCGCTGCCCGCGTGGGTGCTGCCGGCGCTGTGCATCGCGCTCATCGCCCTGACCGCGCCGTGCGCGAAAGGCGTGACCACGCAGACACCGCATCTTTGGATCCTCGGCTTCACCACGCCCGCATTCGCCTCGGCGGATTATTTCCCCCTGCTGCCCTGGTTTTTCGTTTTTCTCCTCGGCACATGGGCGGGGCGCTATGTCAAGGCGGGCTGCCTGCCGCAGTGGTTCTATGCGGCAAGGGCGCCGCACCTCGCCGCCGTCGGACGGCGCGCGCTCATTATTTATGTGCTGCACCAGCCCGCGCTCTACGGCGTGACGATGCTGCTGCAGCTTCTGCTGAAGCGATAGGAGGACTATTATGCACTACGGAGAGATCAAAAACTGTGACATCGCCAATGGCGAGGGCGTCCGCGTGACGCTCTTTGTCTCCGGCTGCACGAACCGCTGCAAAAACTGCTTTCAGCCGCAGACATGGGCGTTTGACTACGGTCAGCCCTTTACCGCGGAGACGGAGCGTGCGCTGCTCACGCTGCTCGCGCCGGAGTACATCAACGGGCTGACGCTGCTCGGCGGCGAGCCGTTTGAACCGGAGAATCAGCGCGCGCTGTTGCCCTTTCTGCGCCGCGTGCGCGCGGAGCTGCCGCGCAAGACCATCTGGGCCTACACCGGCTTCACCTGGGATCAGCTCCACACAGACGGCTCTCACCCCCGTTGTGAGGCGACGGACGAACTGCTCTCGCTGCTCGATGTGCTGGTGGACGGCCGCTATGTGGACGAGCTGCACGACATCTCGCTGCGCTTCCGCGGCTCGCGCAATCAGCGTGTGATCGATGTACCAAAAACGCTCGCCTCCGGCGGGCTGACCTTATGGGAGGACTGAACCATGGCAATTGTGAAGATCAAAAAGCTGGACCCCAACGCCACCATTCCGACCGGCGGCTCCGCCTGCGCCGCGGGCTATGACCTGTACGCCTGTCTGAGCGGCGACGGCGAGGTGACCATTCCCGCGCACCACACGGTCATGGTGCCGACCGGCATCGCCGTCGCGCTGCCGGAGGGGACCTTCGGCGGCGTGTTTGCCCGCAGCGGGCTGGCGAGCCGCGAGGGGCTGCGCCCCGCCAACTGTGTAGGCGTGATCGACAGCGATTACCGCGGTGAATGTCTCGTCGCCCTGCATAACGACGCGGAGGAGCCGCGCACCGTCCGCACGGGCGAGCGCATCGCGCAGCTCGTCCTGCTGCCGTACCTGCCCATCGCGTTTGACGAGGTCCCTGATCTGCCGGAGACCGCGCGGGGGGAAGGCGGCTTCGGCTCCACGGGGAGGTGAGTACGGCAATGGATACATCGAACAGGGTCGCGCTCGTCACCGGCTCCTCACGCGGCATCGGCCGCGCCATCGCCGCTCAGCTCGCCCGCGCGGGCTATGCCGTCGGCATCAACTACTACGAGCGCAGGGACATGGCGGAGGAGCTGGCCGCGCTTCTCGAGCGGGAGGGCTGCCGCGTCCTCACCATGCAGGCCGATGTCTCAAAGCGTGACGAGGTCAACGCCATGGTCAAAACGGTCGAGGGGACCTTCGGTCCCATTTCCGTCCTGGTCAACAATGCGGGCGTCGCCGGTCAGGCGCTCTTTCAGGATGTGACCGACGAGCTGTGGGAGCGCTACTTTGCCGTCAACCTCAACGGCGCGCGCAACACCATTCAGGCCGTCCTCCCTCATATGCTGCACGAAAAGGCCGGCGCGATCGTCAACATCTCCTCCATCTGGGGGCAGCACGGCGCAAGCTGCGAGGTAACCTATTCCTGCACCAAGCACGCGCTTATCGGCCTCACGCGCTCGCTCGCCATGGAACTTGCGCCCAGCGGCATCCGCGTCAACTGCGTCGCCCCCGGCGTCATCGACACCGACATGGTGCAGGTGCTTGGGGGCGAGGTGCTGCGCGATCTCGCGGAGCAGACGCCCCTCGGACGGCTGGGTACGCCGGAGGACGTCGCCAACGCGGTGGCGTTTCTCGTCTCGGACAAGGCGTCGTTTATCACCGGTCAGGTCTTGACCGTAGACGGCGCGTTTGTCGGTTGAGCCTCCCGCAGCCGTAAGAAGTAACGCAGCGCAAAAATCGGAAGCGGGGACCCTTTTCGTCCCGCTTCCGATTTTCCTCTTCCATTGCAAAGCCATTATGCAAAACGCAAAAGCGACGGTCGTAAGACCGTCGCCTTCGTGTTGGCGCTACCTATCTTTCCGGGCCGTTTCCAGCCAAGTATTGTGGGCAGAAGCGAGCTTAACTTCCGTGTTCGGGATGGGAACGGGTGGACCCTCGCCCTAATCAGCACCAACTATTTATGTCATCGAGTTCCCCCGAAAACAACTTGTATGATAAACCAAAGCTCTCGCTTTGTCAATATCCTTGGTACACCTTCAGGGACTCGAACCCTGGACACCCTGATTAAGAGTCAGGTGCTCTACCAACTGAGCTAAAGGTGCTTATCTCAGATGGGCCTTCTTATAAGAAATGGTGACCCGTACCGGATTCGAACCGATGTTAAAGGCGTGAGAGGCCTCTGTCTTAACCACTTGACCAACG
>CAKTEZ010000006.1 GCA_934553255.1 uncultured Oscillospiraceae bacterium | reverse complement strand
GTCATGCGCTTCTGCCAGGCCTTCATGACCGAGTTCCATCGTCACATCGGTCAGGACATCGACTGCCCCGCCGGTGATGTTGGTGTCGGCGGCCGCGAGGTCGGTTATCTCTATGGTCAGTATCGCCGCATCGTCGGTGCCGCTGAGTTCGGCGCCATGTCCGGCAAGGCTGTCTGCACCGGCGGTTCCATCCTCCGTCCCGAGGCGACCGGTTACGGCGCTGTTTATTATCTGCGTGAAGTCCTCAAGCACGACGGCAAGGAAGTCAAGGGCATCCGCGTCGCTATGTCCGGTTACGGCAACGTTGGCTGGGGCATCATGAAGAAGATTGCCGAGCTCGGCGGCAAGGTCACTTACTTCGCCGGCCCCGACGGCTACATCCACGATCCGGATGGCGTTGTCACCGAAGAGAAGCTCAACTACATCCTCGAGATGCGCGCCAAGGATCCTATGCACTGCAAGCCCTATGCTGACAAGTTCGGCGTTGAGTTCGTCGAGGGTCAGAAGTGCTGGGGCGTCAAGGACGTCGATGTCTACATGCCCGCCGCTACCCAGAACGATGTCAACATGGAGTGGGCCAAGAAGATCGCCGAGTCCGGTGTTCCTTACTACATCGAAGTTGGCAATATGCCCACCACCAACGATGCTCTGGCCTTCCTGATGGGCCAGAAGCACATCACCGTCGCTCCCTCCAAGGCTGTTAACGCCTGCGGCGTCTCCGTCTCCGAGCTCGAAATGGCTCAGAACGCCGAGCGTCTGTACTGGACCGCTGAGGAAGTCGATGCCAAGATGCAGAGCATCATGAAGAACATCTACGAGGCTTCCGTCGAGGCCGCCGAGCGCTATGGCCTGGGCTACAACCTGGTCGCTGGCGCCAACATCGCCGGCTTCCAGAAGGTCGCCGACGCCATGATGGCTCAGGGCATTTTCTAAGCCAAACCGCCTTGAAAACCAAAAAGGAAGAGCTGCGAGAGCAGCTCTTCCTTTTTCCTTATTTGCGGACCAGCAGCTTCTTCATGCCCTGTGCCAGTCCGTCCACGCTCAGCGGATACATATCGATGAGACGCGCGACATAGCCATAGCTTTGCCCCCAGTAGCCGCCGTAGCGCGGCGGCTCCTCGGGATTGAGCCAGATGAGGTGGCTGTACTGCTCCTTGAACCGCCTGAGCCAGTCAAGGCCGGACAGGGAACCGGAGCCGGTGCGGTAGTCGTAGCGCTTTTCCGTCAGCTCGTACATATCCATCAGCGCGTCGCCGACCAAAATGACCTTGTACTCGCTGCCGAAATTCTTCAGGATCCATTCGGTCGAAACGCCGTGCTCGCGGTACATACGCGGGTCGTTGTAGACGGTGGAGTAGATGCAGTTGTGGAAGTAGTAAACGTGCAGCTCCTTGAAGTGGTTGGACTGCCGCGCCGCCTGAAACAGCATGGAGCAAAGCTGCGAGTAGTAGCTCATCGACCCGCCGGAGTCCATCAGCATCAGCACCTTCACCGTGTTGCGGCGCGGGCGCTTGTAGCGCACCTTGAGTGTGCCGGCGTTGTCGCAGGTGTCGCGAATGGTCCCGTCCACATCGAACTCCGTCTTGTCGCCGAGCGACTGGTCGGAGTACTGCCGCAGCAGGCGGAACGCCATCTGGAGCTGCCGGATGTCGAGCGTGTTGTCGCGGCGGAAGTCGCGGTACTTCCGCTCACCCGCCACCTGAAACGCGCGGCGGTGGCAGCTCTCGCCGCCCACGCGAATGCCCTGCGGGCTGTGACCGGAATTGCCGAAGTTGGAGAAGCCGCCCGTGCCGATCCAGTACGAACCGCCGTTGTGTTCCTCCTTCTGCTCGCGGAGACGCTCTTCGAACATCTTCAGAATTTCCTCGATGCTCTTTTCCGCGTAGCCCTGCTCGCGCAGGAAGGCGCGGAACTCCTCCAAGGCGTTCTTCGGATGGTTCAGCCAGTCCATCAACTCCTCGGGCAGCAGCTCCTCCGGATACGGGACATTCTTGAAGTATTCCAGAAAGGCCGCGTCAAAGCGGTCGTAGTCCGCCTCGCTCTTGACGAGGACGGCGCGGCATAGATCGTAAAAGCCGGTCAGCGTCGAGCGGTGCAGACCAAGCAGCAGCCCCTCCATCAGCGTCATCCACTCGCTGAGGGAAACGCCGAAGCCTCGCTGGCGCAGCAGGTAGAAAAATCCGACGAACATGGGCGTTACCGCATACGGCGCTGCATCGCCGCAATGTCCTTGTCCTTCTTGAGCAGTACGCCCGCGAACGGGATCTCGCGCGCAATGCTCGTGGGATCGACGCCGCCGAGCTGCAGCGCGCGCAGCCAATCGACCAACTCGCTGGTCGAGGGCTTCTTTTCGATGCTGTCGATGGAGCGCAGGTAGTAGAACGCCTGCATTGCCTGCTGGAGCAGAGTCTCGTCAAGCGTGTCGAAGTGGACGCGGATGATCTTTTCCATCTGCTCCTGCGTGGGGAAGGCGATGTAGTGGAAGATGCAGCGGCGCAGGAAAGCGTCCGGCAGCTCCTTCTCCGCGTTGGAGGTGATGATGACGATGGGGCGCTGCTTCGCCCTGACCGTCTCCTTCGTCTCGGGAATGTAGAACTCCATCTTGTCCAGCTCCCAGAGAAGGTCGTTCGGGAACTCAAGGTCAGCCTTGTCCACCTCGTCGATGAGCAGCACCACCTGCTCGTCTGAGGAGAACGCCTCGCCGAGCTTGCCAAGCTTGATGTACTTCCCAATGTCGTCCACGCCGGCGGAGCCGAACTGACTGTCGTACAATCTCTGCACCACATCGTAGACATACAGGCCGTCCTGTGCCTTGGTGGTGGATTTCACATTCCAGATGATGAGTTTTTTGCCCAGCGCGTCGGCGACCGCCTGCGCGAGCATGGTCTTGCCCGTACCGGGTTCGCCCTTGATGAGCAGCGGCTTTTGCAGCGCTACGGCAATGTCCACCGCGCCCATCAGCTCAGGGGAGGCAACATAGTTTTCGGTCCCGCGGAAAGAAGTCGTCATGGTCATCCCTCGTCGTTATAAATTTTCATGCCTTATTGTACATAGTCTCCACGGCGCTGTCAATGCAAACACACCTATGAAAAAATGCAGAATTTCTATCAAACACTTGTTGCATTTTTGGAACACCTGTGCTATACTGTACCCAGAATTCTATGCGGGAGGCTATGCGCGATGGAAAAACTGTCGAGAATGCAGCAAAAAGTATATGACTACATCGTCAAGTGCGTGACCGAACAGGGCTACCCGCCCTCCGTGCGCGAGATCTGTGCGGAGCTGGACCTAAAATCGCCGTCCACCGCCCACTTCCACATCAAGCATCTGGAGGACCTCGGCTACATCGAGCGTGGGGCAGGCAAGGGCCGCGCCATCGCCCTCATTGGCGGGGGAGCCAAGCCCGTCCGTCCGTCCGCTCCGCCCGCCGACTTTATGGAGGAGGCGGCCCCCCGTGTCGACCGCGTACCCATCGTCGGCAATGTCGCCGCGGGCAGCCCCATTCTGGCGCAGGAGTGCATCGAGGATTACCTCACCTTTGATACCGGCGGCCGTAGCGGCGAGTATTTCGCC
Source organism: uncultured Oscillospiraceae bacterium (assembly GCA_934553255.1). Taxonomy (GTDB): domain Bacteria; phylum Bacillota; class Clostridia; order Oscillospirales; family Oscillospiraceae; genus Hominicoprocola. The sequence continues at coordinate 54,812 of CAKTEZ010000006.1, read as the reverse complement.
CTGCGTGTGCGCGGCGAATCCATGCTCGGTGTCGGCATTCTGCCGGACGATCTGGTGGTCGTCCGCCGCCAACAGACCGCCAACAACGGCGAGATCGTCGTCGCTCTCATCGGCGACGAGGCCACGGTCAAGACCTTCCAGAAGCAGAACGGCGCGATATGGCTCCTGCCCGCGAACCCCGACTACCAGCCCATTGACGGGCGCGAGTGCGAGGTCCTTGGAAAGGTCGTCGCCGTTGTGCGCCAGTATTGAGCGGCCACCGCTGCACGGAGAGAACATAAATAGAAAAAAGCGGAAGTCCCGCGGCGCAGACCGCGGGACCTCTGCTTTTTTATCATGAGAATGCGCGGGACTGAAGCGCCTCAGCCCTCCCCGCCGTTCAGCCGGAAGGTCCAGCCCTCCAGCCCGTCAAACGGGTTCGAGACCGAGGGCGTCATGCCCTCGACCAGACCGGCGGGCGTGACGACCGCCTTTGCCTTGAACAGCAGCGGGGCAAAGGGCGTTTCCTCGACAAAGCCTTCGGCGTATGCCGCGGCGGCTCCGCTGCCGCCGCGCAGCAGCGAATCGCTGCGCGCGGAAAGACTCTCGCTCACAAAGCCGCCGTAGTTCAGCGCGCCGTCCGCGTCGAGCAGCACGCCCGCGTCGCAGTCGGCGGTCAGGCGCACCTCACCGAGGTAGAGGTCAAAATCGCCTTTTTGCAGGGCGGACAGATAGTCTGCCCACGGCAGGACCCTCGGCGTGACGGTCAGGATGTCCGTCGAAAGCTGGGTGCAGATGCTCTCTGCGAGCGTCCGCTTGAAGCTGTTTTCCTCGTTCACCAGCAGCGTCAGACTGCGCGGACGCGCGTCGGTCACACCTGCGGCCTCCAAGGCGGCGGCGTAGTCCGCCGTCGGGATACGGTATTCGTATCGGCCCAGCCGCTCCCGGTCCGAGGGGGAAAAGCTCTGCATCAGCACAGGGAGCTGCGCCGCCGTGCCGTGGCCGGAGAGCAGGGAAGAGACGAGCGTATCGCGGTCGAGTACGCCGCTCATCGCGCGGCGCACCGCGGCGTCGTCAAGCGGCGTGTGGCTCAGGTTGAAGCCGAGATACTGCATTATCGTGGTGGGAACGTCGGTCAGCGTGACCGCGCCGCTCGTGGGCGCGGCGGCGACGCCGACGGGGTCAACGAGCAGGAAGTGGACGACCTGCGAGGCGAAGAGGCTCACGGCGGTGTCGTTGTCCTTGGCGGCGGCAAGCGCAATGCGCGCGAGGGGCAGCGTCTCCCCGCGCCACCAGCCGGTGCTGGCGGTCAGCGCCGCACCGTCCGCGTCGGTCGTGTAGACATAGGGACCGGTGCCGAGCGGAACGAGGGCGTTCTCCGTTCCGGCCTTGACGATGGGAATGTCCAACAGACGGTCGAAAAAGGCGTTTTCCTGCGCGAGCGTGATAACGAGCCGGCGGTCGTCCTGCGCCGCCATCGAAACGACGCCCGCAAAGCGCGCGCCGTAGCGCTCCGACTCCGCGGCGCGGCGGTAGGTCGCCAGAACATCCTTCGCGGTGAGCGGGCTTCCGTCGGAAAAGACCGCGTCGCCGCGCAGCGTAAAGGTCAGGACCGGACGCCCTGCATTGTCGGCGCTCTGTGCCATGGATTCGCAAAGCACCGGCTTCGGCTGGAATGTGCGGTCCAGCGCGAAGAGCGGCTCGTAGAGCAGCGCGCCGACGGTCTGCTGCACGCCGTCGATGCAGGTCACGGGGTCGAAGGTCTGGCCGGAGAGGTAGGGCAGCGTGAAGTCCGTTGCCGTCAGCGGCGTTTCCTTCGGCGGAGCTTCCTCCTGCTGCGTCCCGTCGTTCCAGAAGTCGTCCGGCTCCGGCTCGGCCTCCCAGCAGCCGGTCAGCATGAGCGCAAGAAGGAGCGCCAGCGCGAGCGCCCTCAGCCGCCGCGTCATCGCTCCTCCTCCGTCAAAACGATGACCGCGGCCATGCCGCCGCGCCGCTCGCCCATGCCGCGGTGCGACCAGTAGCGGTCCGGACGGCACATGGTGCAGTCGAGGTGAATGTCGATGTGTCGGGGGTCCAGCCCGCTTCGCAGCAGCCACAGGCGGTTGATGGCCTTGAGGTCAATGTGGTACTTGTCCCCGCGGCGCTCGATATGTTCGTCCACGGCGGGGTCGAGCAGGGCGCGGAACGCCTCCACCACATCGCCGTCCGTTTCAAAGCAGCATTTGCCGATGGCGGGGCCGATGGCGGCGCGGGTCGTGTAGGGGTCGGCGCCGTAGAGACTCATCATCGAAACGAGTGCCTTGAGTACGATGCCGCTCGCCGTGCCGCGCCAGCCCGCGTGGATGGCGGCGATGCAGCGCGAGGTCGGGTCGTAGACCGTGATCGTGCAGCAGTCCGTGCCGTAGGCAAACAGCGGCAGGTTCGGCACATTCGTGATGAGCGCGTCCGCGTCGTAGGGCCGCTCGTCCCAGCGAAGCCTGCCCGCGTCCTCCTCGCGCGCGATGCGTACAAGGTCGGAGTGGATCTGGCGGCAGCCCACGCCGCGCGAGGCGTCGAAGCCGACCGCCGCGCCGAGACGCCGGTAGTTTTCCAGCAGATTTTCCTCGCTGTCGCCGCGGTTATTGGCGAAGTTGAGCGAGTCGAACGGCGCGGGGCTGACGCCGCCGTGCCGCGTCGTGAAGGCGTGGCGCACGCCGCCGACGGAAAGCACATCGGCGGTGTCGAAGATCACGCCATTGACATTGTGTTCGGTAAAGGGCATAAGGGACCTCCTTTCGCGCCTGTGGTCTGAATGATCTTACAACAAGGTTTCCTTACTGCATTCCAATGTTTCGCGGACGAAATGCGCCTGCAGCCGGTTTTCGGTGACCAGGACGGACTCCTGATGAAAGAAGGCGCACAGGTCCTTGGCAATGTCATTCACAATGGCCTTATCAACATCGATCAGGGTAAGGACCAGACTGGTCTCCCGGGCGTATTCTCCGTTTTCGTAAATATATCCGCCCTCTTGCACCTGAAAGGAAAAAGGTACCTTGTAGGAATAGCATACATTGCGAAGCACTCTGATATACTTTTCGTTTTCAAAGAGCTGAGTGTTCGTCGACAGATCGTTCAGCCCAATATAGATTTTTGACTCGATCATGTTCAGCGCCTCCCTGCACAACTGACAGATACGGAAATTTGCGGCTTGGGGGGCAAAAGGGGTATTCTCTTTCGGAAAGAGAATACCCCTTTTTCGTTTTACTGCGTATAAGCGGCGTCCGTTACCGTCCGCAGCACTGCTTATTTTCCGTGCTGCTGTGCAGCACGGAAAAGGGCGGATGGCAGCTCGCTCGCCGCTGGCGCGGCAACCGCTCGTATGCCATGTATCAGCAGTCTGCGTCCGTTACCGTCCGCAGCACTGCTTATACTTTTTTCCGCTTCCGCAGGGGCAGGGGTCGTTGCGGCCGATCTTCTGCACCTTGCGCGGCTGCTTCTTTACGCTGCCGTCGCCCGCGGTGGTGGCGACGATGCCCTCGGCCACGCGCTCGCGCTTGACCTCCTCCTCGCTCTTGATGCGGGCGGAGAAGATGCGGCGCACGGTCTCGTCCTGAATGGCGGAGATCATCTCCTCGAACATTTCAAGCGATTCTTTCTTGTAGGCCACGATGGGATCGACCTGCGCGTAGGCGCGCAGACGGATGCCCTGACGCAGCTCCTGCATGGCGTCGATGTGGTCCATCCAGTATTCGTCCACCACGCGCAGCAGCACCACGCGCTCCAGCTCGCGCATGATGGGGGATGTCAGCGCCTCCTCCTTGCGCTCGTAGGTGGTGACGGCGGCGTTGAAGAACAGCTCGGTCAGTTCGTCCGCGCCCATGGCGGCGAGCGCCTCGGGCGTCTCCGTGACCATGCCGCGCGGGAAGTACATACCCTCCAGCGCGGCGAGCATCTCGCGCGCGCTGTCCGCGTCGAGCGTGCCGTGCTCGCCGGAGTGCAGCGTGACCTGATTGGCAATGCCGGTGCGGATCATGCCAAAGATGGTGTCCTTGAGGTTGCGTCCGTCAAGCACCTGCTTGCGCTGGCCGTAGATGATCTCGCGCTGCTTGTTCATCACATCGTCGTATTCAAGGACGGATTTACGCGACTGGAAGTTGCGGGACTCCACGCTGGTCTGCGCGTTCTCGATGGACTTCGAGAGCATCCTGTTTTCAATGGGCGTGTCCTCGTCGAGGTTGAGCCGCTCCATCAGGTTTGTGATGCGCTCGCCGCCGAACAGACGCAGCAGATCGTCGTCCAGCGAAAGGTAGAAGCGCGTTTCGCCGGGGTCGCCCTGGCGGCCCGCGCGGCCGCGCAGCTGATTGTCGATGCGGCGGGAGTCGTGGCGCTCCGTGCCGACGATGAACAGACCGCCCGCCTCGCGCACGCGGTCGGCTTCGCCCGCGATCTCTGCCTTGTGCTTGGCGAGCGCCTCGGCGAACGTCGCGCGCGCGTCGAGAATATTGGGGTCGGCCGTTTCGGCGTAGCCGGTCGCCTCGGCAATCAGCTCGTCGGAAAGACCGGCTTTCCGCAGGTCGTTCTTCGCCATGTACTCGGCGTTGCCGCCGAGCATGATGTCGGTGCCGCGGCCCGCCATGTTGGTGGCGACCGTCACCGCGCCGAACTTACCGGCCTGCGCGACGATCTCGGCTTCCTTTTCGTGGTTCTTCGCGTTGAGCAGATTGTGCTTGATGCCCTCGCGCGAGAGAAGGTAGGAGAGCTTTTCGTTCTTTTCGATGGACACCGTGCCGACCAGAACGGGCTGGCCCTTGGCGTGGCAGGCCTTGACCTGCTCGATGACCGCGCGGTACTTCGCCGCTTCGGTCTTGTACACCACATCGGGGTCGTCGATACGGGCAACGGGACGGTTGGTCGGGATCTCGATGATGTCGAGGTTGTAGATGGTGCCGAATTCCTCTTCCTCGGTCAGCGCCGTACCGGTCATGCCGGAAAGCTTTTTGTAAAGGCGGAAGTAATTCTGGAAGGTGATGGTCGCAAGCGTCTTGCTCTCGCGCGCGACGGTAACATGCTCCTTGGCCTCAATGGCCTGATGCAGACCCTCGCTGTAGCGGCGGCCGAACATCAGACGGCCCGTGAATTCATCGACGATGACGACCTCGCCGTCCTTCACGACATAGTCGATGTCGCGCTTCATCGTGCCGTGCGCCTTGATGGCCTGATTAACATGGTGGGCGATGGTGGAGTTTTCGGGGTCGGAAAGGTTCTCGATGTCGAAATACTGCTCGACCTTGGCGATGCCGCGCGCGGTGAGCGTCGCGGTCTTGGCCTTTTCGTCCACAATGTAATCGGCGTCGATGTTGACATCCTCTTCCTCTTTTTCGTCCGTCTCCGCGATGACCTTCTTGCGGAAGCGGGCGACGAGCGCTTCGGTGCGGCTGTACATCTCCGTGGACTTCTGTCCGATGCCGGAGATGATGAGCGGCGTGCGCGCCTCGTCGATGAGGATGGAGTCCACCTCGTCCACGATGGCAAAGGCGTGTCCGCGCTGGACCAGCTCGGAGGAGAACAACGCCATGTTGTCGCGCAGGTAGTCGAAGCCCATCTCGTTGTTCGTACCGTAGGTGATGTCGGCGGCGTAGGCGGCGCGGCGCTCCTCGCTCGAAAGGTCGTGGACGATCAGACCGACGGAAAGGCCAAGGAAGCGGTGGACCTTGCCCATCCACTCGCTGTCGCGCTTGGCAAGGTAGTCGTTCACCGTAACGATGTGGACGCCGTTTCCGGTAAGGGCGTTGAGGTAGGCGGGCAGGGTGGCGACGAGAGTCTTGCCCTCGCCGGTCTTCATTTCGGCGATGCGTCCCTGATGGAGTACGATGCCGCCGATGAGCTGCACGCGGTAGGGGTAAAGCCCCAGCACGCGGCCCGCGGCCTCGCGCACGGTGGCAAAGGCCTCGGGCAGAAGGTCGTCGAGCGTTTCGCCGTTGGCAAGCCGCGCCTTGAATTCCGGCGTTTTGGCGCGCAGCTCCTCGTCCGTCAGGGCGCGGTACTCGTCCGCCATCGCTTCGATCCTGTCAACGATCGGATAAATGCTCTTCAGCTCCCGCTCGGAGTAGGTGCCGAACAGCTTGGTCATCAGTCCCATATCAAAAACTTCCTTTCACGGAAAATCGAAATACTTTTGCCAAAAAAGCATAAAAATACTCCTATAGTATAGCACGCCCACGCGGGATATGCAAAGGAAAAATGGCGAGGAATGTGAACGCGGCGTAAATTTCCGGACAAAGCGGGGGCTGCGCGTCTTGCAAGCGGGGGATGCTTGTGTTAAGATAAGCTTACCGAAAGCGAAAACCGACACCGAAAGCATCGGAGGACTTTGCGATGGAACTGCACTTTTACGGCGCGGACCGCTGTGTGACCGGCTCGTGCCATTGTCTGGAGATCAACGGCAAGCGTATTCTGGTGGACTGCGGATTACAGCAGGGACGCGACGAGATGGACAATTCCGTGTTCGCCTTCAACCCCGGCGACATCGACATCCTGCTCGTTACCCATGCCCACATCGACCACACGGGCCGCATCCCGCTGCTGGTCAAACGCGGCTTCACGGGCCGCATCCTGACCACCCGTGTGACCGCCGACCTCATGCGCATCATGCTGCTCGACTCCGCTCATATTCAAGAGAGCGACGCCGAGTACCGCAACCGCAAGGGTCAGCGCGCGGGGCGCGGTTATGTTGAGCCGCTCTATACCACCGAGGACGCGATGAATGTCTTTAAGTTCCTCACCGTCTGCGAATACGGCCAGAGCGTCGAGCTGTGCGAGGGCGTGAGCGCAGTCTTTACCGACGCGGGCCACCTGCTCGGCAGCGCGAGCATCACGCTCGAGCTTGACGAGGGCGGCGTGCACAAGACGATCGTTTTCTCCGGCGACATCGGCAATGTCGACCAGCCCATCATCCGCGACCCGCAGCTTTTGAAGAAGGCGGACTATGTGGTGATGGAGTCCACCTACGGCGACCGCAACCACACCGAGGTGTGGAGCTACACCGACGAGCTGGCGGAGATCATCGACGAGACGCTCGGCAAGGGCGGCAACGTCGTCATCCCGTCGTTCGCCGTGGGCCGCACGCAGGAGCTTTTGTACTTCATCCGCGAGATCAAGGATCAGGGGCTCGTGAAGTCCGTGCCCGATTTCCCGGTCTATATCGACTCGCCGCTCGCCAAGGCGGCGACCACGGTGTTCTGCGGCGACCTGCACGGCTATTTGGACGAGGCCGCGCTCGAGCTGGTGAAGGACGGCACACACATGTTCTCGTTCCCGAACCTGCATTTGGTCGAGACGACCGAGGAATCCAGAATGCTCAACCTCGACAAAACACCCAAGATCATCATTTCCGCCTCCGGTATGTGCGACGCGGGCCGCATCCGCCACCACCTCAAGCACAACCTCTGGCGCGCGAACAGCGCGGTGGTGTTCGTCGGCTTCCAGTCGCCCGGCACGCTGGGCCGCAAGCTGCTCGACGGCGCGGAGAGCGTGAAGCTATTCGGCGAGGAGATCGCCGTCAAGGCGAAGGTCGTGAATTTCCAGGGCCTTTCCTCCCACGCCGACCACGACCATCTGATCGAGTGGATCAAGGCGTTCGATCCGAAGCCCGCGCACGTCTTTGTCGTCCACGGCGACGCGGACGTGGCGCCCGCGTTCGCGGACGAGCTGTGCTCCCTCGGCTTCTCCGCTCACGCGGCGAAGTTCACCGAGAGCTACGACCTCGCCGCCGGCGTGATGCTCAGCGAGGGCTACATCTCCGAGCGCAAGCGCACGATGCAGGCCAGCCGCGCGGACAACCTCTACGGCAAGCTGCTCGCCGCGGGCGAGGCGCTGCTTGAGCTCATCCGCCGCTTCAAGGGCCGCTCGAACAAGGAGATCGCCGCCTTTACCGGACAGATCACCGCGCTCATCGACCGCTTCCAATAAAATAGAAGGAAAGGGCGCGGCGCTCCCACGCCCTTTTTCGGAGAAACGCTATGGCGCTTATCAAAAATCAGGAATACACCGTCACCATCGAGGGCTATTCGGGCGAGGGCGCGGGCGTCGCTCGGATCGACGGCTTTGTTGTCTTCGTGCAGAACGCCCTGCGCGGTGAGGTGTGCCGCGTCCTTATCCTGAAGGTCTTGAAGTCGGCGGCCTTCGCCAAGGTGCTTGCGGTGCTTGAACCCTCACCGCACCGCATCGTGCCGGACTGTCCGTATTTCCCGCGCTGCGGCGGCTGCACCTACCGACATGTGGACTACGCCGGGGAGCTTGCCCTCAAGCGGCAGCGCGTGCAGGACAACCTTGTCCGCCTCGGCGGGAGCGGCGTTGAGGTCGAGGAGATCCTCGGCGCGGCGGAAACGCTGCGCTACCGCAACAAGGCGCAGTACCCCGTCTCGCCGGACGGCAGAGTGGGGTTCTACCGCGGCCGGACGCACGAGGTCATCGATACGCGGGCGTGCCTGCTGGTGAAGCCGGAGGCAGACGCGGCGGCGGACGCCGTGCGGCAGTACATGAAGGACCTCCGCGTGGCGGGCTACGACGAGAAAACGGGGCGCGGTCTTGTGCGCCATGTTTATGTCCGCTCGAACACGAGGGGCGAGTGCCTGATCTGCCTGCTCGTGAACGGGAAAAAGCTCCCGCACGAGGGGGAGCTGGTCGAGCGGCTGCGCCGCGCCTGTCCGAAGGCGGTCGGCGTCGTCCTTGGAGAGAACACGCGGCGGAGCAATGTCATTCTCGGCGAGCGCTACCGCACGCTCTGGGGCGCCGACCGATTGGAGGATACGCTCTGCGGCAAGTCGTTCCGCCTGAGCGTGCCGTCCTTCTATCAGGTCAACCACGAGCAGGCCGAGCGGCTCTACGCCAAGGCCATCGAGTTCGCGCAGCTGACGGGGGAGGAGACGGTGCTGGACCTCTACTGCGGCGCGGGGACCATTACGCTCGCACTCGCGGACCGCGCGCGGCGCGTCCTCGGCGCGGAGATCGTGCCGGAGGCCGTTGCCGACGCGCGGGAAAACGCCGCGCGCAGCGGCGTGAAAAATGTTGAGTTTTTCTGCGGCGACGCTTCCGATGTGGTGGCAAAGCTTGCACGCGAAAGCCTGCGGCCCGATGTCATCACCGTCGATCCCCCGCGCAAGGGGCTTGCGGAGGATGTGGTGGCGAGCATCGCGCAGATGCAGCCGGAGCGCGTGGTGTATGTTTCCTGCGACAGCGCGACCATGGCGCGCGACATAAAGCGCTTCGCCGCCCTCGGCTACCGCGCGGCGCGCGCCTGCGCGGTGGACCTGTTCCCCCGCGCCGACCATATCGAGACGGTCACGCTCCTTGTGCGGACGGAGGAAGCGTAGGGACAAAAAGAGAAGCAGACGGTGGGTCGTCATGGACCCTCCGTCTGTTTTTTCTTCTGAATGGTCGCGGTCGTGCGGACGCGGCGCAGCTCGAAATCGCGCACATTCCAGCGCTCGATGAGGTCTGCGATCTGTCCCTCGGCCTCGGCGACCTCCTCCTCGAATGCACGGGCGGAGATCCGCAGCGCGCCGTGGCCGAGAATGATGACCTGCTCTAAATTGTCCGAGGTCGCCACGCGGACGCGGTGGTCTTTGCCGAGGTCGTAGGTCGCGCGCTCGATGTAGCTGTCGGCGGTCTGCGCCTCCTTGGTGTAGATGATGTAAATGCCGTTCTTCTTCTCCACCGAGCCGGGGTTGCCCTTGACCTTGTAGGCGTCAAAGACGAGAAGAATCTCGCAATTGCGCCAGCCGCGGTAGTTGGCAAGAATGTCGGCGAGCGCCTCGCGCGCGGCGGCGATGTCCTGCGCGGCAAGCTTTTTCAGGTCGTTCCACGCGAAGATGATGTTGTAGCCGTCCACGAGCAGATATTCCGGCCCGCTCCTTTGATTTATCATGCTGTAGCGCACTTCGTCGAGCGCGTGGCGCGCAGGGGCGCGCTGCGGCTCGAAGGCGCGGCACTCCACCTTGCCGTAGGTGTTCTCAAAGATGGCCTGCAGCTCTCTGTCCTCCGCGGCGGCATCGGCGGCGCGGCGGCGCGGGGACGGCGCGGACTCGACCGCTTCGGCGGGACGCTCCTGCAAAATGCAGGGGATGTGCGCGCGGGTCTTGACCTCGTCCCACGGGATGTAGACGCCCGCGCCATGCTCGCAGAACACCGAGCCGGTGGGGTTCTCCGCGTCGCGCTCGGGGGCGTAGCCGACGGCGGCGATGACCGCGTCGGCGTTCGCGCACGGCTCATAGCCGCGCAGCACACAGCTCAGACGCCCGCGCCCGCGGGTATAGGCGGCGACCTCGCGCGCGTAGCCGCGAAGCCCCGCGACGGGCGCGAAGCCGGTGAGTACGGTCTCCTCACCGGCGGCCTCCGGCGCGTCCGCTTCGCCGCCCATGGCGGCAAGGTCGGTCATCGCGCGGCCCACGCATTCCGACGGCAGCTCCAGACGGAAATCGTAATAAGGCTCGAGCAGAACGCTCTCAGCCTGCATCAGTCCTTGCCGCACGGCGCGGTAGGTCGCCTGCCGAAAGTCGCCGCCCTCGGTGTGCTTGAGGTGCGCGCGCCCCGCGAGCAGCGTTATTTTTACATCGGTCAGCGCGCTGCCGGTCAGCACGCCCGGATGCTCGCGCTCGGCAAGATGCGTGAGAATGAGCCGCTGCCAGTTGAGGTCCAGCGCGTCCGTCGGACAGGCGGAGGCAAGCTGCACGCCGCTCCCGCGCGGGGCAGGCTCAAGCAGCAGGTGTACCTCGGCATAGTGGCGCAGCGGCTCAAAATGCCCCACGCCCTCGACGGCGCCCGCAATGGTCTCCTTGTAGACGATGCTGCCCTCGCCGAAGGCGACGGACAATCCGAAGCGGTCGGCGATGAGCCGCTGCAGGACCTCCAGCTGCACCTCGCCCATCAGCTCGGCGTGCAGCTCGCCGCTGCGCTCCTCCCAGACGATGTGGAGCATGGGATCCTCGTCCTCCAGCTCGCGCAGCTTCGGCAGCGCCGTATGTATGTCCGTGCCGTCGGGCAGAAGAATGCGGTAGGTGAGGACGCTTTGCAGCACCGGACTCTCGCCGTCCGGCTCGAAGCCAAGCCCCTGCCCGGGGCGCGTCCCCTCCAGCCCCGTCACGGCCACGACCTCGCCCGCGCCCGCCGCGTCGAGCGGACGGAATTTTGCGCCGGAATAGAGGCGAAGCTGGTCGGCCTTGCCGCAGGGGAGCTGTGTTTTTGCCCGCAGCGTCCCGCCCGTGACCTTCAGGTGCGTCAGCCGCGTACCCTGCGCGTCGCGCGTGATCTTAAAGACCCGCGCGCCGAACGCCGCGCCATAGTCCGGCTGGCGCGTGAAGCGCACGAGCAGCTGCAAAAACTCCGCCACGCCCTCGTTTTTGAGAGCGGAGCCGAAGCGGCAGGGGAAAATTCTGCGCGCGCGGATCAGCGCGGCAAGCGTGTCGTCCGAGAGCGCGCCGCGCTCTAAAAGCTCCTCCAGCGCCGCCTCGTCCGTGAGCGCGGCATGTTCGTCGCGCTCGCACGGCTCTGCGCCGAAGTCAATGCACGCGCCCAGCCCCTGCCGGAGCGAGGCGAGCAGCGCTTCGCGGTCCGCGCCCGCGAGGTCCATCTTGTTGACGAAAACGAAGGTCGGCACGCCATAGCGCTCCAGCAGCCGCCAGAGCGTGCGCGTGTGGCCCTGCACGCCGTCCGTGCCGCTGATGACCAGCACAGCGTAGTCGAGTACGCGCAGGGTCCGCTCCGCCTCGGCGGAAAAATCGATGTGGCCGGGCGTGTCGAGCAGCGTGATGTGCGTGCCGCCGCAGTCCAGGACCGCCTGCTTGGAGAAGATGGTGATGCCGCGCTCGCGCTCGAGCGCCTCGGTGTCCAGAAAGGCGTCGCCGTGGTCGACGCGGCCGAGCGAGCGCAGCGCGCCCGCGGCGTATAAAAGCCCCTCGGAGAGCGTGGTCTTCCCCGCGTCCACATGGGCCAGTATCCCGATAACAAGCTTCTTCATGGCATTTCCTCGGAAAAAGCGCCGCGCTGCGGCGCATCAAAATTCTTTCCCTTACGATACCATGCTTTTTCCTCCGCGTCAAATGCAAAAGGCTTTCCGCCGCAGGCGGAAAGCCTTTTGCATTTGACGCTTTTGAGGTTCGAGCGGCGGGGCGGCTCACTTTTCCAGCAGCAGCTCCGCGATCTGCACGGTGTTGGTCGCCGCGCCCTTGCGGACCTGGTCGCCGCAGCACCAGAGGTTCAGCCCGCGCTCGTCGGTGAGGTCGTCGCGGATGCGGCCGACATAGACGAGGTCCTGGTCGCTCGTGTCGAGCGGCATGGGATAGACCTTGCTTGCAAGGTCGTCGGTGAGGCGGCAGCCCGGGGCGGCGGCGATCAGCTCGCGGGCGCGCTCGACGCTGATCTTCTCCTTCGTGCGAAGCACGACGGAGACGGAATGGCTGCGGACGACGGGGACGCGAACGCAGGTGCAGCTGACCTTCATCTCCGGCAGGTGCAGGATCTTGCGGCCCTCATTCTGCATCTTCATTTCCTCGCTCGTGTAGCCCATGTAGGCCTCGCCGCCGATTTGGGGAATGACATTGTAGGCGATCTGGTACTGGAATACCTTCGGCTCGACGGGCTTGCCCTCGGCAAGCGCCGCGACCTCGTTATGCAGCTCGTCGATGCCGTTCTTGCCCGCGCCGGAGACCGCCTGATAGGAACTGGCGATGATGGTCTCGATGGGGCTTTCCTTCGCCAGCGCGTTGATGGCGACAAGGGTGACGATGGTCGTGCAGTTGGGGTTGGCGATGATGCCGCTGTGCCACTTCACATCCTCGGGGTTGATCTCGGGGATGACCAGCGGCACCTTGGGGTCAAGACGGAATGCGCTGGAATTGTCCACGAACACCGCGCCCGCCTTGACGATGGCGGGGGCGAAGCGTTCGGCAATGTCGTTCTCGGCGGCGCCGAGAACGATGTCAAGACCATCGAAGGCGTCGTCCGAGGCTTCGACGATTTTGCATTTCCTGCCGCCGAAGTCGATCTCGCTGCCCGCGCTGCGCGCGGAGGCGATGGGACGCAGCTCGCCGACGGGGAAGCCGCGCTCCAAAAGGATCTTCATCATTTCCTGCCCGACGGCGCCCGTCGCGCCGAGGATGCCGACATTATAAAGCTTCATGGTATTGCCCTCACTTTTCCAAAATTCAAATATGTTCCTTGACAAAGCTGTTGTACAGCACGCGGATGGCCTGCGCGAAGTCCTTTTCCTCCACGCCGACGATGATGTTCAGTTCCTCGGGACCCTGCGTGATCATGCGGATGTTCACGCCGTTCTCACCGAGCTTGGCGAAAATTTTGCCCGAAATGCCCGGGCGGTACGCCATCTTCCGGCCGACCGCCGCGACGATGGCGATGTGTTCCGTCACCGTTATCTTATTCGGCTGGACCTCCTTTTGCAGCTCGCCCAGCATGGTGTAGAGGCATTTGGAGACCTTCGCGCTCTCCACCACGAGCGAGATGATGTCGATGCCGGAGGGGATATACTCGACATTGACCTCGTGCTTGGCGAGGACCTCAAGGATCTTGACCAGCGTTCCGGCGTCGCCGGACATACCCGTTTTGGCGATGGTGATGACGGAGAAGCCCTTCTTGCCCGCAATGCCGGTGATGAAGCTGCCGTCCGTGGCGTCCTCACCCTCGATGCTCTCCAGAATGGTCGTGCCGGGGTGAACGGGGTCGTTGGTGTTGCGGATGTTGAGCGGGATATTCTTCTCGCGCACGGGGAAGATCGTTCCCTCGTGCAGCACCTGCGCGCCGATGTAGCTCAGCTCGCGCAGCTCGCCGTAGGTGAGGTGGCGGATGGGCGCGGGATCGTCCACGATGCGCGGGTCGGCCATGAGAATGCCGGAAACATCCGTCCAGTTCTCGTACACATCGGCTTCCAGCGCCGCCGCCGCGAGCGCGCCGGTGATGTCGCTGCCGCCGCGGGAGAAGGTGCGGATGCGCCCGTCGGGCATCACGCCGTAAAAGCCCGGAATGACCACGCGGCGGTCGCCCGCAGCAAGGCGGAGCGCCTCGTAGCTCGCGTCGGTATCCACCGTGCCGTCGAACTTGAATTTCACCCACTCGGCGGCATCGAGAAATTCGTAGCCGAGGTACTCGGCCATCAGCCGCGCGGAGAAATACTCGCCGCGCGAGGCCAGCTCGTCCTTTTCGATGCCGCTTTGCATCTTCGCCCACAGCGCGTCGAAGGCGGGGGTGAGGTCGAGCGAGAGGCCGCACTCGTGCGCGATCTCCAGATAGCGGGTGCGGATCATGTCGAAAATGTCCTCGCAGCTCACGCCGTATTTGATGTGCGCGGCGCAGAGGTATAAGAGGTCGGTGATCTTGTGGTCGCCGGAAAAGCGCTTGCCGGGCGCGGAGACGATGACCACGCGGCGGGACTCGTCCGCGTCCACGATCGCCTTTACCTTGGCGAACTGCTGTGCATCGGCGAGCGAAGAGCCGCCGAATTTCAAAACCTTAAGCATGGGCTGTTTCCTCCTGTATTCTTGCCAAAAAGACGTTCTCGCCGCGCGCCTTCGCCGCGCGGACCTGCTCAAACGCCTCGGACACGGGCATGGGGGCGGTGTAGGCGCCCTTGGCGCCGATGCGCAGATAGAAGCGGTACACGGCGGCGGAATTGTCGATGGGTTTCGCCTCGCCGCGGGGAACATAGAACCCGCGCGCACCCTCGGCGATGTCCACGCAGTCGCTCAGAACGCTGCTGCCGGTGGGGTAGCCGCCCGCGCCCGCACCGGAAAAGCTCAGGCAGCCGAAGCGCTCGCCGTAGAGCGAGACGAGGTTGCCCGTGCCGTTCGTCTGCGCGACGGGGGAGGCGGCGGGGAAGAGGGTGGGGCAGACGAACGCGGCGACGCGGCCGTCATGCTCCTCCGCGCGGACGAAAAGCTTGCACACCAGCCCCGCCTCGCGCCATGCCGCGAAGTCCGCGGCGGTCACGCTTGAGATGCCGAAGCAGGGAATGTCCTCCTCGCGCACCGACGCGCCGAAGGCGAGGTTGGCGCTGAGCACCAGCTTGCGCCGCGCGTCGTAGCCCTCCACATCCGCGGTGGGGTCGGCCTCGGCGTAGCCGAGCGCTTGCGCTTCGCGCAGACAGGTGGTATAATCCACATCAGCCGCCGTCATGGCGGAGAGCATATAGTTCGTCGTGCCGTTGAGGATGCCCTCGACGGCGGTGAGCTTATCCAGCCTTCCCGCGCGGGAGAGGGATGTGAGCCACGGAATGCCGCCGCCCGCCGCCGCCGTGCAGCGCAGCGCCGTGCCGCATTCCCGCGTTAGCGCGAGCAGCTCGTCGTAGTGCGCGCACATGAGCTGCTTGTTCGCGGTGACGACGTGCTTGCCCGCGCGCAGCGCCATGCAGATATAACGGTAGGCCGGCTCCAGACCGCCCATGACCTCCACCACCGTGTCGATGGAGCGGTCGCGCGCGATCTCGTCAAAATCGCTCGTCACGCGGCAGCGAAGCTCCGGCCGGTCGCGGCGGGAGAGAACGGTGGTCACGCGCAGGTCGCTCCGCCCTTGGGCGAGTTCGTAAAAGGCTTTGCCGACGGTGCCGAAGCCGAGCAATGCGATGTTCATGGAAGTTCTCCCTTTCTTTTGCATATTCCGCCAAGTGCGGACGGTTTGTTGGATTTGCACGAAAATGTCCGCGAGAGAAAAACACTTGACTTTTTGATGGGAACAATATAACATGGGCTTTGTCGAAATGCAATAGGCGAATGAAAAAAGTTTTTTAACGATGCTATGAATTTTCCGAAACCGGAGGAGAAGCTATGATGAATTACCAGAGCACGCGGAACGCCGCGCTGCGCGCGACGAGCGCCGAAGCCATTCTCAACGGCCTTGCGCCGGACGGCGGGCTGTACGCCATGCCGGACCTCAAGGACCTGAAATTTGACTGGGAGCGCTGCCTGACGCTCTCCACGCAGGGAATGGCGGTGGAGGTATTGTGCGCGCTGCTGCCCGACTTCACGCACGCGGAGATGGAGCGGCTCGTCCGCGCCGCCTATACCGGAAGGTTTGAGACCGAGGACCTGACCCCCACCGTCCCCGTGGGGGAGGACACGGTGCTTGAGCTGTTCCGCGGTCCGACGAGCGCATTCAAGGATGTGGCGCTTTCGATGCTGCCGCACCTGATGACGGCGGCGAAGAAAAAGTGCGGCGTGGACGATGAGATCCTGATCCTCACCGCGACCTCCGGCGACACCGGCAAGGCCGCGATGGAGGGCTTCTGCGATGTGGCGGGGACGAAGATCATCGTCTTTTATCCCGACGGCGGCGTGTCCGCCGTGCAGAAAGCGCAGATGGTCACGCAGGGCGGGGACAACACCTGCGTCGCCGCAGTACGCGGCAACTTCGACGACGCCCAGACCGCCGTCAAGCAGGTCTTTTCCAAGGTCGGCAGCGAGGACCTGCTCGCGGGGAAGGGCGTGCGCCTGTCCAGCGCGAACTCCATCAACATCGGCCGTCTCGCGCCGCAGGTCGTTTATTACTTCCGCGCCTACGCCGACCTTGTCCGCCGCGGTGCGGTCAGGGTCGGGGACAGGGTGGACTATGTTGTCCCCACCGGAAACTTCGGCGACATTCTCGCGGGCTATTTTGCCCGCGAGCTGGGGCTGCCCGTCGGCACGCTCGTGTGCGCGTCCAACGCCAACAATGTTCTCACCGACTTTATCCGCACGGGCCGCTACGATAAGAAGCGCCCGTTCTACCTCACCAGCTCGCCGTCGATGGACATTCTGGTGTCGAGCAATCTCGAGCGTCTGCTCTTCCTCCTCTCCGGCGACGAACAGCTGGTGGCAAAGCTGATGCGCCAGCTTTCCGAGGATGGTGCGTATGAGGTCCCCGCGGCGCTGAAGGAGAAAATTCAGTCCCTCTTCTGGGCGGGCTGCTGCGGCGATGCCGAGACGAAGCAGACCATCGGAGAGGTCTGGCGGGAGCATCGCTATCTCTGCGACACGCACACCGCCGTGGCGTGGAACGTCGCCCAGCAGTACAAGGCGGCGAACCCCGACCACGCGCCCGTCGTGGTGCTGTCCACCGCCTCGCCCTACAAATTCCCCGCCGCCGTGCTGGAGGGTCTCGGCGAGCGGGCGGAGGGAGATGAGTTCGCCGTTATGGAGCAGCTCGAGCGCTTGACCGGCGTTCCCGCGCCGAAGAACCTGCGCGGCCTGCGCGAGCGTCCCGTGCGCCACACGACGGTGCTTGATCGCGAGGAGATGCTGCCCTTCGTCCTCGATCGGGCGCGGACGAAGAACTGGTTCTGAGAGCAGAAAAACAACGAAGCCGGAGAGCGATCAGCTCTCCGGCTTTTTGCTGTATCTGCGCCGCTCGCGCCGCGCTCAGTCCTCTTCGATGAGCCGCAGGCCCGCCGTGGCGGAAACGGGCAGGGTGAAGCAGATGGACTTCGCCTTGCTCTCCATACCCGCGTCGCGCATGATGGCGGACATGATGGCGTTGCGCGCGTCGCGGTGGACGACGATGTAGATCATTTCCTTTTCGGCGGCCAGCGAAATGCCGAGGAATTTCTCCGCGCCCTCCATGCCGGTGCCTTTGGCGTGGATGACCGTGCCGCCCGCCGCGCCCGCGCCGCGCGCCGCGTCCATGATCAAGTCGCTGTAGCCGTGGTTGGCGACGACGACCAGAAGCTCATATTTCGTATCCTTCATGGTGGATTCCTCCCCCTTTTGGTAGTTTTGGTGTTCGGTCAGGAATTGCAGCTCGCGCCGCCCGCCGATGGAGCTGAGCGGGACGGTGAAGGCGATGCCCATGCCGGGAACATCGATCTGCAGCTCGCGGCGCAGGCCGCGGCGCAGCTCCTCCCACTTTTCGTCGGTGACGAAGCCGGCGAATACGCATTTGTCGCTCCGCTCCAGACCGAGGTAGTTGAGCGTGTCGTTGCTCGCTGTGCCGAGCGCGAGGGAGATAAGCTGCACGGGGACCTGCCGCTCGCGGTAGAACGAGAGGAAGGTCGTCAGCTTGCTGCGCTCGGTGATGGTGACCATCAGGTATAATTCACTCATACGCTGCCCTCCTTACAGGTCGATGATGGCGAGATCGTCCGCGGCGAGGAGACCGGAGACGGCGGGTGCGGGCGCGGGCGCGCCGTGCTTCGTCCGCAGGCGGTAGAGCAGCCCCAGTCCCTGAATGGTGATGAGCGGCGTCATGGCGACCATGGCGACCACGCCGAAGGCGTCGGTCACGATGTTGCCGCCGACCGCGGAGCAAGCGCCCATCGCAAAGGGCAGCAGGAAGGTCGTCGCCATAGGGCCGGACGCCACGCCGCCGGAGTCAAAGGCGATGGCGGTGAACAGCTTCGGCACAAAGAACGAGAGCGCGATGGCGATGGCGTAGCCCGGCACGAGCAGATAGAAGATGGAGATGCCGGTGAGTACGCGGATCATCGCAAGACCAACGGAAACGGCGACGCCGATGGAGAGGGAATGCTTCATCGCGCTGCCGGGGATCGCGCCGTCGGTCAGCTCCTCGACCTGCCGCATGAGAACATAGACGGCCGGCTCCGCCATGACGATGAAGTAGCCGATGAGCATACCGATGGGAATGATGATCCAGTTGTAGGAAAGTCCCGCGATGACGCTGCCGAGGTAGTTGCCCGCAGGCATAAAGCCGACATTCACGCCGGTGAGGAAGATGACAAGACCGAAGTATGTATACGCAAGACCCACGCCGATGCGGATCAGCTGCTTTTTCTCCAGCCGGAGGGAGATCATGTTGAACACGGCAAAGAAAGCCGCGATGGGGAGCAGGGAAACGGCGATCTCCTTAAAGTAGGTCGGGAAGGCGACGAAGAAAAGCTGCCAGAGCGCAGCGGTGTCGCCGATCTCGGGAATGACGACGGCGGTGTAGCTGCCGCCGTCCGGATGGAAGATGAGGCCGAGGATCATGACCGCGAGAATGGGGCCGATGGAGCAGAGCGCGACAAGGCCGAAGCTGTCGTTCGCGCTGTGCTTATCGCTTCGGATGGCGGAAACGCCGACGCCCAGCGCCATGATGAACGGCACGGTCATGGGACCGGTGGTCACGCCGCCGGAGTCGAACGCGACGGCGAGGAAGTCCTTCGGCACGAACATCGCAAGGAGAAAGACGACGATGTAAAAGCCCACCAGCATCGTGTTGAGCGGAACGGAGAGCAGCATACGGAGCATGGCGAAGCAGAGGAACAGTCCCACGCCGACCGCGACGGTGACGATGAGGACCATGTTCGGCACGGCCTGCACCTGATTGGCCAGCACCTGCAGGTCCGGCTCGGAGATGGTGATGAGGAAGCCGAGCAGGAAGCCGAGCGTCAGCATGACGCCGACCTTGCGCGTTTTCGTGATGCACGCGCCCACGCGTTCGCCCATCGGCGACATGGCAAGCTCCGCGCCGAGGGAGAAGAACATCGTACCCGCCACCAGCAGCGCCGCGCCGAAGAGAAACGCCGTCAGCACGCTCGTTGGGAGCGGGGCGATGGTAAAGCTCAGAACAAGCACGATTGCAAGGATGGGCAGCACCGCGGTCAGGGCTTCCTGAAGCTTTTCGTTGAGTTTGCTGCGATACAAGGCAAAGGCTCCTTTCCAGAATTTGATAATATCATACCTTAGTATAGCATGGAGAAGTGTTACAGTTGTGTTAAGATTGGCCGATTTGGACAGGCCGGCGAAGCTGCACGGGAGCGCGTGCGCCGGACGGGGAGTACGCGCTGAAATTTTTCTTGTTATTCTGTGTCCTATCGTATATAATACCATTGATTACGCAGCAAAGGAAATGATTTTCCAAAACGCAGCTTTGCAGAAAGGATGCGCGAATTATGATAAAGCTCCAGAACGAAAAGGGCAGTATCCTCGTCAGCGATGCGGCGCTGTCCAACATCACGGGCGCTGCGGCGACAAGCTGCTTCGGCGTCAAGGGCATGGCCTACCGCTCCATGACGGACGGACTGGTCCACCTGCTGCGCCGCGAGGCGATGAACAAGGGCGTCCACATCACGCAGCACGACGACAAGGAGATCTCCATCGAGCTGCACATCATCGTGGAACACGGCGTAAACATCTCGGCGGTCTGCCGCGCCATTATCGGGCAGGTACGCTATCTGGTCACGGAGAACACCGGCGCGATCGTGCGCGGCGTGAACGTCTGCGTGGACAGTATGACGATGTAAGGAGGGACCTTTCCTATGCACGATACCATTACCGGGCCTGTTTTTCAGGAGATGCTGCTCTTCGGCGCGGCATCCATCGCACAGGAAAAGCAGAGCATTAACGATCTGAATGTCTTCCCCGTGCCGGATGGCGACACCGGCACGAACATGAGCCTGACCATGCAGGCGGCCGCGGCGGAGCTGCAGAAGCGCTGCCCTGCGACCGTGGAGCTTGCCTCGTCTATCACCGCCAGCGCGCTGCTGCGCGGGGCGCGCGGCAACTCCGGCGTCATTCTCTCGCTGCTTTTCCGCGGCATCTCCAAGAGCCTCAAGGGCTGCGTCACCGCGGACGGCTGCACCTTCGCCGCCGCCATGCAGGAGGGCGTGAGCGCCGCCTACAACGCCGTTATGAAGCCCGCCGAGGGTACGATCCTCACCGTCTCCCGCCTCGCCGCGGACCGCGCCATGGCGGCGAGCCATGAGAGCAACAGCGTGGAGTACGTGCTGGAGCAGGCCATCGCACAGGGCGAGGAAACGCTCAAGGAGACCGTCAACATGAACCCCGTGCTGAAAAAGGCGGGCGTGGTGGACGCGGGCGGCAAGGGCTTCCTGGTCATTTTGAAGGGTATGCTCAGCGCGCTGCGCGGCGAGGATATGCCGGAGCTGGAGCCGGAACACGCCGCACGCGATAAGGCGGACTTTGCCGCCATCGGCGACGAGGACATCACCTTCGCTTTCGACACCGTGTTCATTGTCCGCCGCATTGACGACCGCTCCATCGAGCCGTTCCGCGCGTTTCTCAACGGCATCGGCGACAGCCTTGTCATCGGCGAGGACGACGAGGCCTTTAAGGTCCATGTTCATACCGACACGCCGGGCGTCGCGCTGACCGAGGCGCAGAAGTACGGCACGCTGGAGCTGGCGAAGATCGAAAATATGCGTACGCAGGCCGAGGACCTCGCCGCGGGGCGCAAGGCGCAGAGCACCGACGATCTTGAGGAGGATGGCCACGACCATGCTCCCGCGCCGCGGGAGCTCAAGCCGTTCGGCTTCCTTGCCGTGTGCGCGGGCGACGGGCTTGCCGCCGTGTTCACCGACCTCGGCGTGGACGGCATTGTGAGCGGCGGGCAGACCATGAACCCCTCCACCGAGAGCATTCTCACCGAGATCGAGAAGATCGCGGCGGAGACGGTCTTCGTCCTGCCGAACAACAAGAACATCGTCATGGCCGCGCAGCAGTGCGCGGGCCTGAGCGAAAAGAAGATCATCGTTATCCCCACCGCGACCGTGCCGCAGGGCATCGGCGCGATGATGGCGGTCGATCCCGATGAGACCGATGCGGGGACCATCGAGCAGGCGATGAACGCCGCCGCCTCTCTGGTCACCACGGCGCAGGTCACCTACGCCGCGCGCAACAGCGAGTTCGACGGCTTCGCCATCCGCGAGGGCGACTATCTGGCGCTGCTCGAGGGCAAGCTCTTCGGCACGGACCCGAGCATCGACACCGTGCTGGAGAAGTTGGCGGCCGAGGCGAAGAGCCGCGGCGCGGAGTTCGTGAACCTCTTCTACGGCTCCGATGTGAGCGAGGAGGACGCGCAGAAGGCGCGCGGGCATTTTGCCAAGGCCTGTCCGGACGCGGAGGTCAATGTGGTCAGCGGCGGTCAGCCGGTGTATTACTACATCATCTCGATGGAATAAAACGAAATACGCGGAAAGGGAGGGGCGGCGCCCCTCCCTTTTGATCGCTTACATAGTGCCTGAGAGCAGACACAGCATGGCGTTCGCATGGCGGTATTCGTCCTGCGAGAACGCCAGCAGGAGCTGCTGCAGACAGGGGTCGAGCGTCTCCTGCGAGGCGCGGCGGTAGTTGAAGCCGCCGCAGGCCTCCTCGTGGTAGCGCTCGCGCAGCGCGGCGCAGTAGCCCGCGTAGCGCAGCGGCGGGTAGCAGATGGCGGGGCAGTAGCGCTCGCCCGTGATGAGGTAGAGCGCGGCGGCGAGCTTGCGCGCGTGGCGGCCCTCCTCCTCAGCCAGCGTGCGGAAAACGCCTCGCGCCTCCGCTGTGGGCGCGCGGCGGGCGAGAAACAGATAGGTGCGGCGGTCGGCGAGCTCCTCGCGCAGAAAACCCTGCAGGACCTCCAGCGATTCCGTCGCGGCGCTGCCCATGCAGCAGGGGTCTGCCTGCGCGCCGGGGAGCGACAGCTCTGCCTCGCGCTCGGCGGCGGTCAGACCGTCGTCGGCTGTGTCGGCGGCCATTGCCGCGCGGGCCTCGGGGTAGGGGGTCAGCGTTGGGTCTACGCGATGCCAGACGCGCGCACAGGCGCGGTAATCATAGGCGGCGTTCTGCGCCGCGGACGGGTCGTGTTCCATGGAAAGCTCCTCCTTTTTGACGGCTCGGTCTCGTACCGCCATTTTATGCGCGGCAGGCTTGCCACTTTTCATTGATTTTTTTTGCAAAAGCTGGTAAACTATATAGCGTTTTGAAATTTCAGGCAGATTTTGGCGGCAAAAATAAAAATGTGTTGCATTTGCAACTTTTTATTTGCCGCAAAACCGATATACTTTGGATACGCTCCACACCAAGGAGGAGACCCCATGTTAGAACTCAAAAACATCACCTATACCGTGTCCGCGCCGGAAACGGGCGAGCAGACTATCCTCAAGGACGTGAGCGTGGCCATTCCCGACGGCAAGCTCGTGGTCTTTACCGGACCCAACGGCGGCGGCAAGACGACGCTCGCCAAGGTCATCATGGGTCTTGTCACGCCCACGGGCGGACAGATCCTCTGGAACGGCGAGGACATCACCGCGCTCGACATCACGGCGCGCGCAAGGCTCGGCATCAGCTACGGCTTCCAGCAGCCGCCGCGCTTCAAGGGCATCACGGTGCGCGATCTGCTCACCATCGCCAGCGGCGACAGCAGGCTCAGCAAGGATAAGTGCTGCCGCTACCTCACGCAGGTGGGCCTGTGCGCGAACGATTACCTTGACCGCGAGGTGGATGTGTCCCTCTCCGGCGGCGAGGTCAAGCGCATCGAGATCGCAACGCTGCTCGCGCGGCACTCCGCGCTGATGATCTTCGACGAGCCGGAGGCCGGCATCGACCTGTGGAGCTTCGCCCGCCTGACGGAGACCTTTGAGCAGCTCCACCGCGAACACGCCGCAAGCATGATCATCATTTCCCATCAGGAGCGCATTATCCGCCTGGCCGACGAGATCATCGTGGTCGGCGGCGGCGAGATCCGCCACCGCGGCACGACGGAGGAAATATTCCCTCTCATCATGGCGGACA
Source organism: uncultured Oscillospiraceae bacterium (assembly GCA_934553255.1). Taxonomy (GTDB): domain Bacteria; phylum Bacillota; class Clostridia; order Oscillospirales; family Oscillospiraceae; genus Hominicoprocola. Next base: position 31,371 of record CAKTEZ010000006.1, on the reverse strand, counting down.
CGCTCGGCTCCTGCCCCGTGCTGAATCGCTGAGAAAGGAGGAACAAGAGTTATGTTAACCGAGATCGACTCCCGCCTGCTTGAAAAGATCGCCGACCTCACGGGCAAGCCCGTCGGCGCGTTCAACATCCGCAAGGACAGCGGCTGCGAGGCCCGTCAGTCCACCGAGCATATCGAGATCGTTCCCCAGCCGGAGGGCAAGAGCGGCATCATCATCCGCATCAAGCCCGGCACGAAGGGCGAGCAATGCCATATTCCCGTCATCATCAGCAAAACGGGCCTTTCCGAGATGGTCTACAACGACTTCTACATCGGCGAGGACTGCGATGTGGACATCGTAGCGGGCTGCGGCATCCACAACACCGGCTGTGACGAGAGCCGCCACGACGGCGTACACACCTTCTATGTCGGCAAAAACTCCCATGTCCACTACTCCGAAAAGCATTACGGCGAGGGCGACGGCAACGGAAGAAATGTCATGAACCCCCAGACCATCGTGTATCTGGAGGAGGGCGCGAGCATCCAGATGGACACCGTGCAGATTCGCGGCATCGACTCCACCAAGCGCTACACGAAGATCGTCTGCGGCAAGGACGCCGAGGGCGTCGTCACCGAGCGCCTGCTCACCCACGGGCATCAGGAGGCCACGAGCGACATGGAGATCGTGCTTGACGGCGAGAACGCCCGCGGGCGCGTCATTTCCCGCTCCGTCGCGCAGGATGAGTCCAGCCAGCTTTTCTACCCCCGCATGGTCGGCAACGCGAAGTGCTTCGGCCATGTGCAATGCGACTCCATCATCATGGGCAGCGCGAAGATCCGCTCCATTCCGGAGATCGCGGCAAACTCCACGGACGCGCAGCTGATCCACGAGGCCGCCATCGGCAAGATCGCGGGCGACCAGCTTTTGAAGCTCCAGACCCTCGGCCTGACCGCGGAGGAGGCGGAGGACACCATTCTCAAGGGCTTTCTCGCGTAAGGAACACAAGAAACAAGGGAAGCGAAGACCGACGATCTTCGCTTCCCTTTTCGTATGCGGTTTTACAGGCGGTAGACCTCGCTCCGGCGGTCGCGGAACACATCGATGCCGCGCCGCGCGGCGGCTGCCTGCTCAAAGTCTATGTCGGCGGTGAGAACGGCCTCTTCCTGTTCCGCCGCAGCAAGCGCCGCGCCGAGGGGGTCGAGGATGCGGCTCGAGCCGCCGAAGGTCACGCCGTTGATGTCGCCGCAGGAGTTGCAGCCGACGACGAAGCATTCGTTCTCAATGGCGCGGGCGGCGAGCAGCGCTTCATAATGCCCCACCCGTGCGATGGGCCATTGGGCGGGAACGAACAGCAGCTCCGCGCCCGCGAGCGCGAGCGTGCGGGCAAGCTCGGGAAAGCGCAGGTCGTAGCAGAGGATGACGCCGCACGGGTGTCCGTCGAGCGGAAAGGTGACGGCGCGGCTGCCCGCGCGGAAAAACTTCTCCTCGCCCATGAGAGTGAACAGGTGGACCTTGTCGTATTCGGCGATGCACGCGCCCGCGCGGTCAAAGACATAGGCGGTGTTGGTGAGAAAGCCGCCGCGGTCGATGGCGACCGAACCTGCCATCAGGTTGACGCGCAGCTCGCGCGCGAGCGCGCCGAGACGCGCCTTCGTCTCCGCGCCGCCGCGATCGGCGGCGGAGGCAACGGCCTCGGCGGGAACAAAGCCGGTGTTCCACATTTCGGGCAGAACGATCACATCCGCCCCCTCCGCCGCGGCGCGGCGGATCAGAGCCTCGGCATGGGCGAAGTTGTGCGCCGCGTCCAGCGGGCGCATCGTCATTTGAACGGCAGAGATCTTCATACGCATTCCTCCCGTTATTCCAGCCTATGCGCGTGGAGCTGCTGCGCGGCGCGGCGGCGACGGCGACGCTGCGCGTTCACCACGATGTAGACCATCATGATGATGGTGATGGCATAGGGAATGATGCCGGTGAGGTCGGCGCTGATATAGTCCTGCAGGCGCAGGCCCATCGCATCAAAGAAGCCGAACATCAGCGCCGCGAGGTAGGCCTTTGCGGGATTTGCCGCGCCGAAGATGACGCAGGCAAAGGCGATGTAGCCGCGGGAGTTGGACATATTCTCGGCGAATGTGCCGTTGAGGTAGCCGAGCGACAGGTGTGCGCCCGCGAGAGCGCAGAGAACGCCGCAGAGGATGCTGGCGAGCCACTTCATTTTCTCCGGCTCGATGCCCGCGGTACGCAGCGTCTCGGGCTTTTCGCCGCTCGCGCGCAGCCAGAAGCCGTAGGGCGTTTTGTAGATGAACACCCACAGCACGAACACCAGCAGCCAGGTGAGATAGACGAAAAGGGAATGGTGGTTGAGTACCGCGCCGAGGAAGGGAATGCTGTCGAGCAGAGGAAGGTCCACGGTCGGCAAAGAGGGGAAGCCCTTCGCGCCCGAGGTGCCGAACACGGAGCGGGAGAGATAGGTCGTCAGGCCGAGGGCAAAGGTGTTGAGCGCGCAGCCGATGATGAACTCGTCCGAGCGGAACTTCACGACAAAGAGCGCGAAGAACAGCCCCACGAGCAGCCCCATGAGCAGCACCAGTCCCACGCCGCCCCACGCGGAGGCGCACAGGGAGCTGCCGAGGACGCCGAAAAACGCGCCCATGAGGATCATGCCGTCCATGCCGATGTTCATGATGCCCGCATGCTCGGTGAGCGAGCCGCCGATGGCGGCGAGCGCCACGGGCGTGGCGCGGCGGAGCATTTCGTTGAAGGTGCCGGAGGAGAAAATGCCGGAAAGGATCGCGTTGAGATCATCCATTTTTCGTTTCCTCCTTTAAGCGTTCTTCGGCCTCGCGCTTGGCTCTGCGGCGTTCGCGCGCGGCGGTGAGCGAGCGGGTGATGCCGCTCTCGGCGGCCATGCAGAAGATGATGACCGTCTGAATGATGAGGTAGATCTGCGAGGGGATGCCGATAAGCTCCATGCCCTGCGCGCCGATCTTCAGCACGGCGAAGAAGAGCGAGAGGAAAATGACCGTGACGGGCTTGTACTGCGCGATCATGGCGACCATGAGCGCTTCAAAGTAGTAGTCGCGGCTGACGCTGTCGCGGTAGAGGTGTTCCACGCCGTAGACGCGGAACATACCCACAAGGCCGCACATCGCGCCGGAGGCGAGCATGGAGAGAAGGATGATCCGGTCGGTGGACAGACCGGAGAAGAAGGCGAAGCGCGGGTTCTCGCCGGTGATACGCATTTCGTAGCCGAGCGAGGTGCGCTCCATCACATACCACACGGTGAAGGCCATCACCGCCGCGGCGAAGATGGCGGTGGTGAGGTTCGAGCGCGGAATGACGCTGCCGAACCAGTACTGCGCGTTGAGCTGCTCGGTGGCGGCGACGAGGTTCTTGTTCGCGTTCTTCCACGGCCCCTTGGCAAGGTACTGGCAGAGGTAGGCGGCGATGGTGTTGAGCATGATGGTGGTGATGACCTCATTGACCCGCACCTTGACCTTCAGCACGCCGGGGATCAGGGCGTACACGCCGCCGACCGCCATCGCCGCGAGCGCCGCGCAGAGAAGGACGAGGAAGCGGGGCTGCCCGTCCATCCACACGCCGACCTGACAGGCGAAGATCGCGCCGAGGAGCAGCTGGCCCTCGCCGCCGACATTGAAGATGCCGACGCGCGCGCCAAGCACGCAGGCGAGACCGCACACGCACAAAACCATCGCGTACTCCAAAAAGTCGCCGATGTGACGCGCGCTGTCGAACGCGCCGGAGAGCATCGCACCGTAGGCATCGAGCGGGCGGAAGCCGGAGACGGCGAGGATCGCCGCGCCGATGAGGAACGCGAGCAGAATGGACAGCAGCAGCGAGAGCAGGTAGCGGATGTTGATAAGGCCCGTGAGCTTTTTCATTTTGCCGCCTCCTTTTCCGCGCGGTGTCCGGTCATATACCAGCCGATCTCCTCCTTGGTGATGCCGTCCGCGCGGAACTCGCCGGTGATGCGCCCCTCGTACATCGTGATGATGCGGTCGGACAGGCGGAACACCTCGTCGAGATCGGCGGAGCAGAGGAGAATGGCGCAGCCCGCGTTGCGCTTTTCGATGATGCGGGTATGGATAAATTCGATGGCGCCCACATCCACACCGCGCGTGGGCTGGGCGATGATGAGTACGGGAGAGTCGAACGAAAATTCGCGCGCGACCACGACCTTCTGCATATTGCCGCCGGACATGGAGCCGACGGCGGTATCGACGCCCGCGCCGCGAATGTCGAAGCGCTCATAGACCTCCTCCGCGTAGCGCGCGATGGAGCTGCGGCGCTGGGAAAGCGCGAAGCCCTGAAAATCCCGTCTGCGCTGCTTGCCCATGAGAAGGTTGTCCGTCACGCTGGAAACGGCGCTCACGCCGGTGGCAAGACGGTCCTCGGGAATGTGGGCAAGGCCGACGGCGCGGATCTCGCCCGCCGTTCTGCCTGTGACATCCTGCCCGCAGACCGCCACCGTGCCGCGCTCGGTGCGCCGCATACCGGTGATGGCTTCGAGCAGCTCGCTCTGGCCGTTGCCCTCGATGGCGGCGATGCCAAGCACCTCGCCCGCGCGGACGGAAAGGCTCAGACCGTCCACGGCGACCAGACCGCGGTCGTCGCAGACCGTGAGGTCGCGGACGGCGATCCGCTCCGCGCCCGCGCTGCCGACCTTTTCCAGCCGGTCGTAGAGTACGGGGCGGCCGACCATCATCGAGGCGAGCCTGCGCTCGTCCACATCGCGGGTGTTCTCCACGCCGATGAGCCGCCCCTTCCGCATCACGCCCACGCGGTCAGAGATCGCCATGACCTCATAGAGCTTGTGCGTGATGATAATGACCGTCATGCCCAGCTCGCGCACCACGCGGCGGATAACGGCAAACAGCTCGTCCGTTTCCTGCGGGGTGAGTACGGCGGTCGGCTCGTCGAGAATGAGAATGTCCGCGCCGCGGTAGAGCGTTTTGAGGATCTCCACGCGCTGCTGAAGCCCCACGCCGATCTCGCGCACGACGGCGGCGGGATCGACCGTGAGGCCGTATTCCTCCACCAGCTTCTGCGTTGCGGCTTCGGCGGCTCTGTTGTCGAACAGAACGCCGAACCTGCGCGGCTCGCGGCTCATGACGATGTTCTGCGCCACGGTGAAGCTGGGGACGAGCATGAAGTGCTGATGCACCATGCCGATGCCCATTGAGATGGCGTTTTTCGGCGTGAAGCGCTCGACCCGCTTGCCGCGGACATACAGCTCGCCGTTCGTGGGGGCGTTGATGCCGTAGAGAATATTCATCAGCGTGGTCTTGCCCGCGCCGTTCTCGCCAACGAGCGCAAAGACCTCGCCGCGGCGGACGGTGAGCGACACATCGTCGCTCGCCAGCACGCCGGGAAACTCCATGGAAATGTGGCGGAATTCTACTGCGTTTTCCTGCAAGGCGCAACACCTGCCTTTCTTGAGAGGTTGAGGGTGGATAGGAGAAGCGGCGCGGCTACCGCCGCGCCGCAAGAAAAGCGCATGGAATTACGCGCGCGTGGTATTGACCACGATCTCGCCGGAGACGATCTTCGCGGCAATGCCCTCCACCGCGGCCTTGACCTCGTCGGGGACCTGCTGGGTCATGCCGTCGTCGCCGTAGCCGATGCCGACGTAGCCGGTCGCCATGTCGGCGGTCCAGGTGGTGCCGAAGCGGCTCTCGCCCGCGAGATAGCTCTCGACCGCGTCATAGATGGAGCTGCCGACTTCCTTCTTCATGGAGCAGATGATGACCTCGGGGTCGATGTACTTCTGGTCGCTGTCCACGCCGATGGCGTAGAAGCCCTTCTCCTTGGCGGCCTCGAACACGCCGTCGCCGCAGGCGGAGGCGATCTGGAAGATGACGTCCGCGCCCTGATCGTTCAGCGCGATGGCGCAGTCCTTGCCGACGGCGGGATCGTCGTAGGTGTTGGAGTAGTTCTTCACCACGCTGATCTCCTTGCCGTTCTCGGTGCCGTAATACTCGGCGCCCTGCGTGTAGCCGACGATGAAGTCATTGATGGTATCGACATCGTCGCCGCCGACCGCGCCGACCACGCCGGTCTCGGAGACCGCGGCGGCAATGTAGCCCGCGAGGAAGCTGCCCTCGTTCTGGGCGTAGGTGATGTTGAGCACGTTGGATACGGGCGCGCTGGTGGCGTTATCGACCCAGATCCAGTTGACCTCGGGATAGTCGGGCGCGATGGTCTCGACGTTGTAGAACTCCCAGCCGACGCACACGACGATGTTCGCCTTCTCGGCGGCGTTCTTCATCTGAATGTCGTGGTTCTCGTTGTTGCACTCGATGACGATGGGCGTCACGCCGAGGTTCGCCACCATGCGGTCCAGGCCCTCCTTGGAGGAGTCGTAGAAGCTGCGGTCGCCGAGCTTGCCCGCCACGACCAGCGCGACGGTCAGGCCGTCGGCGTCGCCGCCGTTGCCGGAATCGTTGATGGAGGCGTCGTCCTTCTTGCCGCAGGCGGCAAGGCTGAGGAGCATGACGGCGCTCAGCAGCAGAGCCAAGAGCTTTTTCATTCCAATTTACCTCTTCAAATCATGATATTTTCCGCACGGCGAAGCAAGAGAGCCGCGCGGACAATACCTATTATAGGCATTTCCGCGCGGTATTGCAAGACATATTGCAAAATTCTCCTCTGTGTTTGCGCGCTCCTCTGCGGGAAAGAGAGCCGAAGCGCCGACTTTTTATACCTGGGGGAACGGCGTGAAGGGCAGGGCTTCATATTGCTTGGTATAGCGCTCCATGAGCTGCTCCGCCTCGGCGCGGGGAATGGTCTTGCAGCGGTCTTCGAGCTGCGTGTCCTCCAAGGACAGGGCATCGAGACCCTTGGCGTGGTACCACACGCCGCCGCGGTCAAAAACGCTTTCGATGGGCAAAAGCGTCTCGCCGTAGCGGAGATAGGTCCTCCCCCAATGGTCGGCGCCGCCCGACCACTCATGTGCAAGCGTACTGTCAGAGCAGAGAAAATACCGACTGCGGTTCCAGCCGTCCACGACACGGACGGCTTTTGCGCCGTCGAGACGGTAGATGTTGAGGATCACGGTATGGCCGTCGCCCCAGTCCGCGCCGAGCAGCAGCTCGCTCGTGCCGTCGCCGTCAAGGTCGCGCAGCAGCCAGCCGGGCGTCTGGTAGTAGTCGTTCACGAACAGGAGATCATGGCTGAAGTCGGTCTGCACATCGCTTGCGCCGGAGCGCCGCAGGTCGGCGATCTCGGCGAGCAGCGCATCATAGGCGGCATAGCCGGTCAGGCTCGCCGTACCGTTGAGCGCCGCGTCCAGCGTCGTCACATACTCCAATATACCGCCGCGGTAACGATACAGATCTCCTCCCTCGCCCAGCTCGTCGACCGCGTTGATAAGATTTTTATATTCGTGCGGGAGATTGGCGATCAAGCCCGTGTAATCGGAAGCGATACAGCCAAGCGTCTCGTTCACATCGAGCCGTTCCACACGCCCGTCGCGCGCCGCGTAGATCACGATGTTCCGGCGGTCGTTGGCGCTCGCCCAGCGCAGCGCCTCGCAGCAGCCGTCATCATCGAGGTCGTGCACCTCGACATATCCGCCATCGCCCAGTGCGCACAGGTAAAGATAAAGCTCCTTGCTCTCCGTGCTCCTGCGTTCGCTGCCGCTGGTGAAGAACACCTCGTAGGGCTGCACACCCCTTTCCATCGTCACGGGGCTCTCCTCGATCTTGAAGCTCACCGAGACGGCAGAGCTCCTGGAAGCGGTGGAAGCATCCGTCGCCTTGAGCGTCTGTGCCGCGTCCTGCAGTGCCAGGATCAGCTCGCTCGTGAGCGCAAGCGCTCTGCCGTTCGCCCCGGTCCCAAGGCGGTAGCTTGAGATGCTCTCGAAGCCAGCATGCGCAAGCAGCGCACCGACGAGGTCTTCCTCCGCACCGTCCTCCTCGAGCCGGAAGCTCTGCTCCATGACCTTGAGCTGGCCCTCCTCTAATTTGACCTGCCACTCGTCCGCGCCCTCATAGCTCCAGTGCGATTCGATCTGATAGAAGCCGCCCTCCGGACGGGGATAGAGGCTGAGCATCGTGCCGCTCTCCCCCTCCCGCAAGGTGCAGCGGTAGTGGTCGGAGAAATACTTCAGCGTCCAGCCGGCGCTGTACAGCTCCATCAGCTTGTCGTCAAGGCCGCTCCCCTCCGTGACAAGGAAGTAAGCGCCTGTTCCCGCGCCCGAGCGCCAGAGCGGGCTGTCGCCCTCGCGCTCCCACCCGTCGAGGACGCGGATGCTCCACGCATCGGTGTAAACGCGGTCGGCGTCCTCTGCCGCCTCGCCGCGCGCCTCGCCGCTCTCCTCGAAAAAGTCCTCCGGCAGCGGAGCGTTCCCCTCGGTGTACGGCCATGCGATGTGGAAATTCCGATAGGCGTCGCCGTCAATGTGGAGGTAGACGTTGCCGTTGTTCACGACCGTGTGCCGCACGCCGTCGGTCGTTGTGACATAGAGCGTGGTGCTGCCGCCGTCAAGCGGCTCCGCGCTGCGGACATACCAACCGCGGCTCTTGTTGATGCGCGCGACCGCCTCGGCGATCTCGTCCGCATCCAAGTCCTTGTACTGCTTGTCGATCGCCTGCGGCATAACAAACAGCTCGATGCGCGCCACGTCCTCCACGCGCAGGCTTTTCGCCCATTTCATCGTTTCCCGCTGCGGATTCGTCAGGAAGCAGACTGCCACGGCCGTGCAGATAAGGACAGAAAGGACGACCACCCGGAACGCAGGCTTTTTGTAGTGCAGCACGCTCTTCACGCGCTCCTTGACGCCGACCTCGCCGAAGGCGAGCGGGCAGGCGGCGACCATGCGCCGCGGCGCGCTGCACGCGAGCAGCGCCTGCGAGTAGTCCGCGCGGTGCGCGGGGTCGAGCGGGCGCACCACACGCTCGTCGCACGCCAGCTCCACGTCGCGGCAGAAGAGGGTGTAGGCCAGCCACAGCAGGGGGTGGAACCAGTAGAGCGCGAGGAGCAGGAAGCCCAGCGGCTTCCACCAGTGGTCGCGCCGCGCGAGGTGGGCGCGCTCGTGCGCGAGAACGCAGGCGCGGTCCGCGTCGGACAGAGAGGAGGGAAGGTAAATGGTCGGGCGCAGCACGCCGAGGATAAAGGGGGAGACGACATACTCGCTCCGGTAGACGTTCCCCTCCAGCCGCACGGCGGTCCGCACACGCCGCCGCAGGCGCAGATAGCTCACAAGCGTATAGCCGAGCAGCGCGGCAACGCCGAGAAGCCACACGACGCCCGCAATCTCCGTCCACACATAGAGCGGGTTGACGCTCGCGGCGGGATCGGCGGCGAAGCTTTCGCGGAGCGCGGGGTTCACGGCGTTGTCAATGACGCGCACACCGCTCGTGATGGCCGGCGCGGGATCGTACCGCACGACCTCGGGGCGGACGGTCTCGGCGCTGGGAATAAGGCTCAGCGCGCTTTCCGCGGAAAACGGCAGCACGAGGCGCAGCGCGACCATGCCCCAGAGCAGCACGTCCGCCCACTTCGGCGCGCGGCGGAGCAGCGCGCGGACGAGGACGACCGCCAGCACCAGCCAGCCCGCTGCGACGCCGCGGTTGAGAAAGCCGAGAAAAAGTTCAGTCATGGCGGTTCTCCTCCCGATAGCGGTCGATGAGCCGCTGCACCTCGTCCAGCTCCGCGTCGCTCATTTTTTGCACGCGGGTGAACGCCGCGACAAATGTGGGCAGCGAACCGTCGAATTTCTTTTCCACCAGCTCGCCCGCCTCGGCGGCGCGTACCTCGTCGCACGAAACGAGCGAGGTGACGACGCTCCGCTCGTTTTGCAGCACGCCGCGCTCGCCCAGCCGCTTGAGTACGGTGTAGGTCGTGGTCGGCTTCCAGCCGAGCTGCTCGGCGCACAGATCCACCAGCTTACGGCTCGTGACCGGCTCGTGCGCCCAGAGAATGCGGCAGAAGCGGTATTCGCTTTCAAAAATTTTCGGCGTTTCCATAGAATCTCCTCTCTAATCCGTTAGAGCATACAGTCACTCTAACAGATTAGAGAAGAAATGTCAACCGTCTTCCGCCAAAAAATTTTGCGTTGGGCGTTGTAATGCCGCCGGAGTTGCGCTATGATAGCGGGGAAAGAAAAACGAAGGAGAGCGCGCATGGAATACGATCTGCCCATCTGCCGCATGGCGGCGAACGACGAGGTGGAGGGCTTTTATGTCCTCAAGGCGGCCTACCCCAAGGTCGCCGCGAACGGCAAGCCCTTTTTGAACCTGACCCTTTCGGACCGGACCGGCGCCATCGACGGCAAGGTGTGGGACTATGCCGGACCCATCGGCGCGGCGGACGAGGGCAAGGTCGTGAAGGTCCGCGGCAGCGTGTCGCTCTTCCGCGGGGCGCTGCAGTTCACCGCCGAGCGCATCCGCCTTGCGGGAGACGCCGACCATGTGGACGTGACCGCGCTGGTGCCGGTCGCGCCCATCGACCGTGAGAAGGCGCTCGCGGAGGTCGAGGCGCTGCTCGCGTCCATCGAGGACGCGGACTACCGCGCCGCCGCGCAGGAGCTGCTGCGCCGCCACCGCGCGAAATTTGCGGAGATCCCCGCCGCCAAGAGCGTTCACCACGCCTTTCTCGCGGGACTGCTGATGCACACGGGCAATATGCTCAAGCTTGCGGACTTCCTCGCGCGGCAGTATGCCGACACCGTGGACCGCAGCCTGCTGCTCGCGGGGACCTTCGCCCACGATCTGCAAAAGGAACGCGAGTTCCGCTTCTCCGCGCTCGGACTGGTGACGGACTACTCCGTTTCCGGCGAGCTGCTCGGTCATCTGGTGATGGGCGCGCAGGAGGCGGCGGAGGCCGCGCGCGAGGTGGGCATGCCGGAGGAGAAGTCGCTCCTGCTCCAGCACCTCATCCTCTCGCACCACGGCGAGCCGGAGTACGGCGCGGCGGTGCGCCCGGTGTGTGCCGAGAGCGAGCTGCTGAGCTATATCGATCTGATCGACAGCCGCATGGAAATTTACCGCGAAACGCTTGCGGATGTGCCGGTGGGCGCGTTCAGCGACCGCGTGTTCGCGCTCGACGGCAAAAAGCTCTATCATCACGGCTGAGGAGGGGAGAAGCGATGCTCGCGTGCTTTGAACAGATGGAACCGCGCTGGTTCCACCGCGCCTTTGTCTACACCGGCTCGGTGACGGACCGCGAAAAAAAGCTCGACTTCCGTTACCGCTATGAGCAGGCCGAGCAGGAGGACGGTACGGCCGTTTTAAAGGCGCAGACCTATTCCGCGCTCTGCTACGAAAAGGCGGGGGATGTGGAGGAACGGATCTTCCCGTGGACGGAGGAGGGCGTGGAGGCGCTCAAGGCGTGGTACCAGTCCCAATACGAAGGCTACATAGCTGCCCATACGGAGGACCGCTGAGGAGACTCAGCGGCCTTTTTGTTCATTCCGACAGGCGGAGACAGAATTATTTGGTGACTTGGACATGGAGAACGGCTTTGACTTTTACGGGAGAGGCTGGTAGAATAAAGAAAAGCGGAAACGATACCGGTAAGGTTTCCGGCCGCTTGCTCTTCCTACATTTCGTGCAGAGGTAATGCTATGACCATCAAGGACATTGCCAAACTTAGCGGCGTCGGCGTGAGTACCGTTTCGCGCGTTCTCAACGACCGGCCCGATGTGAGCGAAGAAAGCCGCCGCCGCGTGCTGGATGTGATCGCCCGCTACAACTATCTGCCCAACAACTCCGCGCGGAGCCTTGTCCGCACGAAGTCGGATGCCATCGGTCTTGTGGTGCGCGGCGTGCAGAACCCCTTCTACACCGATATTATCCGTGCCATTGAGCATAAGCTCGACCTTGCGGGCTACACGATGGTCATGCGTCAGATCGCCTCCTGTGACGATGAGGTGAAATGCGGCGCGGTGATGGAGCGCGAAAAGCGTCTGCAGGGCATCATCTTCCTCGGCGGACGCTCGGATTACTCTCCCGCGGAGCTGGCGCTGCTGAATGTACCCTTTGTCTGCTGCACCTACACCAACGCCTATGGCACGCTCGACCCGAACCAATATTCCTCCGTCTCCATTGCCGACGAGCAGGAGGCGTACCGCGCGGTCATGGAGCTGGCCAAAAAGGGCCACCGCCGCATCGCCGTGCTGACCTCCGATCCCAATGACTGCTCCATCTCCCATCTGCGCTACTCCGGCTACTGCCGCGCGCTGCACGAGCTGGGGATCACCCCGCGCAGCGGCGACCTCATCTGCTCCGCGGACTTTACCATCACCAACGCTTATGCTGCTATGCGCGAGCGCCTGACGCGTCCGGCGGATTTCACCGCCGTGTTTGCCATCGCGGACGACATGGCCATCGGCGCGATGCGCGCCCTGCGCGAGAGCGGGCGCAGCATTCCCGAGGACTGCTCCGTCATCGCCATCGACGGCATCAATGTCTCCGAGTACATCCATCCCATGCTCACCACCCTCTGCCAGCCGACCGAGGAGATGGGGACGAAGAGCGTGGAGATATTGCTCGGCGTGATCCGCGGCGGAGAGCAGCGACACCTCACCGTGCCGACCACCCTGCGCGCGGGCGAATCCGTGCGCGACCTGACAAAGTGATTTTCCCGCGATACCGCGTGAAAATAAATATGAAGTAAGGAGATCAATGAAACATGAAGAAGTATCTTGCACTTGTTCTCGCGCTCGTCATGGCTCTCAGCCTTGTTGCTTGCGGCAGCAAGCCCGCCGAAGAACCCAGCGGCGACGGTGACACCACCGAGGCCACCGGCCGTGTGTTCTGGCTGAACTTCAAGCCCGAGGCGGACGGCACCCTGCAGAAGGTCGCCGCCATGTACACCGAAAAGACCGGTGTGCCCGTCACCATCCAGACCGCCGCGTCCGGTACCTACAACGAGACCCTGACCGCCGCGATGGATAAGGAAAATCCCCCCACGATGTTCGTCGTCGGCAATCAGGCCGCCGTGGACACCTGGGGCGACTACTGCTACGATCTGACCGGCACGCCCATCGCGGGTGAGCTGACCACCGACGCCTACAACCTCTACGACGCCGACGGCAAGCTCTGCTCCATCGGCTACTGCTATGAGTGCTACGGCATCATCGTCAACGAGGATCTGCTGGCGAAGGCCGGCTATCAGCTCAGCGACATCACCAACTTCGAGACCCTCAAGGCCGTTGCGGAGGACATCCACTCCCGCGCCGCCGAGCTGGGCTTCGACGCCTTCACCTCCTCCTCCATGAGCGGCGACTCCAGCTGGCGCTTCACCGGCCACCTCGCCAACCTCGAGTATTACTATGAGTCCGTGGACGATCCCGACGCCTGGAAGGTCTGCCCCCCGAGCATCAAGGGCACCTACATGCAGAACTTCAAGAACCTCTGGGATCTCTACATCAACAACAGCGCGGTCGCTCCCTCCACCCTCGCTGCCGGCGGCTATGACGCCCAGGCCGAGTTCGGCAAGGAGCAGGCTGTGTTCTATCAGAACGGCTCCTGGGAGTGGGCGGCTCTGACCGGCACCGGCGATGGCCAGTACGGTCTCGACAACCTCTCCATGATCCCCTTCTACTGCGGCGTTGCCGGTGAGGAGAAGGCCGGTCTGAACTGCGGTACCGAAAACTGCTGGGCCGTCAATGCCAAGGCCTCCGCTGAGGACATTCAGGCCACGCTCGACTTCATGTATTGGCTCGTCACCGACGCCGAGGTTTCCCGTATGCTCGTCGATGAATTCGCCGTCATGCCCTACAAGCAGGCTGCCGAGTCCACCTGCGGCTTCCTCGCCGACGCCAACGCCTACGCCGCCGAGGGCAACTATGTCATGCCCTGGGTCACCAACTTCCAGCCCAATGTGGACGCCTACCGTGAAGCCATCGTCGCCGCGATGAACCAGTATGACAACGCCCCCTCCGACGCGACTTGGGAGCTTGTCAAGACCGCGTTCGTGGACGGCTGGGCCGTGCAGTACGCTGCCGCCAACGGCTAAAACACGCGAAAACCGAAAAACCGGAACCGAAAGAGGGCGGGCCTTCGCCCGCCCTCTCTTCTTCATCACGGCGAAGGCTGCACGAGGCCCGCGCCGTGTCCTGCAACATTCTTCGATGGGAGTGATCAAATTGAAGCGTAAGAGAGACGCTGCGGCGGTCAACAGCGCGCTGGTCCGCCGCCCGATCCGGCGTTGGTTCCCGCTTTTCATGGGACCCATGGTCTGCGCCTTTATCATCGGCTTCGTCTATCCGTTCTGCAAGGGCGTGTACCTTTCGTTCTGCAAGTTCAAAACGACCTCGGACGCGGAGTTTATCGGCATCGGCAACTATGTCAAGGCGCTGCATGACGCGAGCTTCCTGCACGCGTTCTGGTACACGGCGCTGTTCGCCGTCGTGTCGCTGGTGTTCATCAATGTGCTGGCGTTTGCCGTGGCGTACATACTCACGCAGGGCATTAAGGGGAGCAACCTTTTCCGCACGGTGTTCTTCATGCCAAACCTCATCGGCGGCATCGTGCTGGGCTATGTGTGGTCGATGATCTTCGACGGCATTCTCTCGCGCTATAGCACTTCCATTCTTCTTGAAACGAAATACGGCTTCTGGGGGCTGGTCATTCTCATGTGCTGGCAGCAGATCGGCTATATGATGATCATTTATATCGCGGGGCTGCAGGCCGTGCCGGAGGATATGCTCGAGGCCGCGAAGATCGACGGCGCGAGCCGCTGGCAGACGCTCTGGAAGGTCACCATTCCCAACGTGATGCCCTCCATCACCATCTGCACCTTCCTCACGCTGACGAACAGCTTCAAGCTCTTCGACCAGAACCTCGCCCTCACAGGCGGCCAGCCGTTCCTCATCCAGCCGGACGGCTCTGCCATCAAGACCACCGAGATGCTGGCGCTGAACATCTATAACACCTTTTACGGGCAGAATGTCAACGCTCGCGGCACCGCGCAGGCCAAGGCCGTTTTGTTCTTCCTGCTCGTCGCCGCCATCGGTCTTATCCAGCTTCGCGCCACGCGCAAAAAGGAGGTGCAGCAGTAATGCGGGGTCAGTCTCTTTCCGCCGAGCGCCGCCGCAAGACGGTCCTTTCGGTCGTACTTGCCGTCATCTGCATCATTTATGTGATGCCCGTTTTCATGGTCGTACTCAATTCCTTCAAGCTCAACACCTACGTCAAGACCGAGACCTTCGCTCTCCCTACCGCCGAGAGCTTCGCGGGCTGGGCGAACTACGTCAAGGGCATGACCTTCGGCAACTACTCGTTCTGGAAGTCCGCGTTCTACAGCCTTTTCATCACCGTGGTCTCCACGGCGTTGATCCTGCTGTGTACCTCCATGGCTGCGTGGTATATCGCCCGCGTGGACAGCAGGCTCTGCCGCGCGATCTACTACCTGTGCGTGTTCTCCATGGTCGTGCCGTTCCAGATGGTCATGTTTACCCTCTCTAAGACGGCCGACCGCGTGAAGCTCCCCTACTTTAATTTTGCCAGCGGGGCATTTGATAAGGTCGCGCTCAATACGCCGTGGACCATTCCCGTCATCTACCTCGGCTTCGGCGCGGGGCTTGCCATCTTCATGTTCGTGGGCTTCGTGAAGTCCATCCCGCTGGAGATCGAGGAGGCCGCCGCCATCGACGGCTGCGGTCCGCTCCGCACCTATTTCTCCGTGGTGTTTCCGATGCTGCGGCCGACCATGATCTCCGTCGGCATTCTGGAGATCATGTGGGTCTGGAACGATTATCTTCTGCCCTATCTTGTGCTGGACAGCACGAAGTATAAGACCATTCCCATCCACATCCAGTACCTCAAGGGCAGCTACGGCACGGTGGACCTTGGCGCGACGATGGCGCTCATTTTCCTGAGCATCCTCCCCGTCATCATCTTCTACCTCTGCTGCCAGAAATATATCATCAAGGGCGTCGCCGCCGGCGCCGTGAAAGGCTGATCGCACATGAACCGTTCCTCCGGCATTTTGATGCCGATCTCCTCGCTCCCCTCGCCCTACGGCATCGGCACGTTCGGCAAGGCGGCGTATGACTTTGCCGATTTTCTCCACGCCGCGGGGCAGAAGTACTGGCAGCTCCTGCCGCTCGGCCCCACAAGCTACGGCGACTCGCCGTATCAGAGCTTTTCGACCTTTGCGGGCAACCCGTACTTCATCGACCTCGATACGCTCGTTCGGGAAAAGCTGCTCACGCGCAGGGAGGTGACCTCCTGCGCGTGGGGGACGGAGCCGCGCTATGTCGATTACGGGAAAATTTACGAAAGCCGATTCGCGCTGCTCGAAAAGGCCAAGGCGCGCGGCTGGGCGCGCGACCGCGAAGCGGTCGCCGCCTTTGAAGCGGAGAATGCCCGCTGGCTGCCGGACTATGCGCTGTTCATGGCGCTCAAGCGGCACTTCGGCATGAAGGCGTGGACCGAGTGGCCCGACGAGGGCGCACGGCTGCACCGTGCGGAGGCGCTGGAGCGCTACCGCGCGGAGCTTCGCGAGGACGTGGAGCTGTTCACCTATCTCCAATTCCTCTTCTTCCGCCAATGGAGCGCGCTCAAGCGCTACATCAACGACCTCGGCATCCGCATCATCGGCGACATTCCCATCTATGTCGCCATGGACTCCTCGGACGTGTGGAGCGAGCCGGAGAAATTCCAGCTTGACGAGAACAATGTTCCCACCGAGGTCTCCGGCGTTCCGCCGGACTACTTCAGCGCGGACGGACAACTCTGGGGCAACCCGCTCTACGACTACGAGGCGATGCAGAAGGACGGCTTCGAGTGGTGGATCCGCCGCATCGGCGGGGCCGCAAAGCTTTACGATGTCATCCGCATCGACCATTTCCGCGGCTTCGAGAGCTACTGGGCGGTCCCCTATGGCGAGACGACCGCGAAAAACGGCCGCTGGGTCAAGGGGCCGGGCATGGCACTCGTCGGCGTGCTGACCGGTTGGTTCCACGACATTGAATTTATCGCCGAGGACCTCGGCTATCCCACGCCGGAGGTCACGCAGCTGCTTGCCGACTCGGGCCTGCCCGGCATGAAGGTGCTGGAATTTGCGTTTGACTCACGCGACACGAGCAGCTACCTGCCGCACAGCTACGGCGAGAACTGCATCTGCTACACCGGCACGCACGACAACGCTCCGCTCGCGCTCTGGCGCACGGAGGCCGCGCGGGAGGACATCGCCTTTGCGGTGCGGTACCTCGGCCTGAACGAGCGCGAGGGCTTCAACCGCGGGATCATCCGCGGCGGTATGGGTTCGGTGGCGAAGCTGTTCGTCGCCCAGATGCAGGACTGGCTCGACCTTGGCGCGGGCCACCGTATGAATGTTCCGGGTACGAGCCGCGGCAACTGGGAGTGGCGTATGCTGACGAAGGAGGACAGCGCGCGGCTTGCCAGAGAGATCCACGAAATGACCCGCATCTACGGCAGACTTTGATAGGGCCTGCTGCAAAATAAAGTCAAAGAAAAAGCTAGCGAGAACCGCTGAAATGGCGGTTCCCGCTAACTTTTTTAATACATAAATTTTCCGTTTGGGTCTAGAAATTGCATTATGCAACAGACCAAAGATGGGGTCAGATCAGGTTTTTCTCTGTTTCGGGGTCGAAGAGGTGGGCAAGACGCGGCTCAAACGCGAACTGCACCGCCGTGTGGCGGGCGAAGGCGGTCGGGTCAATGTTCGCGGTCTGCACCACGGCGACCACGTCCTTGCCGTTCGCGTCGAGGTGCAGGTGCAGCTCGCTGCCCATCAGCTCGCTCACATCCACGAGCGCGCCGATGCCCTCGCCGCCGAGCATGATATGCACGGGGCGCACGCCGACGGTGACGGTGCGGCTTTCCACGCCCGCCGCGGCGAGCCTTTCGTTCTGCTCCTCCGTGAGAGGCATGGCGTGGCCCAGAACGGTGACGGAGTAGGCGCCGCCGTTTTTCGTGAGGGCGCAGTCTTCAAAGAAATTCATCTGCGGCGTGCCGATGAAGCCCGCCACGAACAGGTTCGCGGGGTGGTTGAACACCTCCTGCGGGGTGCCGATCTGCTGAATGAAGCCGTCGCGCATGATAACGATGCGGTCGCCGAGGGTCATGGCCTCGACCTGATCGTGCGTGACATAAAGGAAGGTCGTGTCGATCTTCTCGCGCAGCTTGATGATCTCCGCGCGCATCTGGTTGCGGAGCTTCGCGTCGAGGTTCGACAGCGGCTCGTCCATGAGGAACACCTTGGGGTCGCGCACGATGGCGCGGCCGATGGCGACGCGCTGGCGCTGACCGCCGGAGAGCGCCTTGGGCTTGCGGTCGAGGTACTGGGTGATGTCCAGAATTTCCGCCGCCTCGCGCACCTTGCGGTCGATCTCGTCCTTGGGGACTTTTTTGAGCTTGAGCGAGAACGCCATGTTCTCATACACCGTCATGTGCGGATAGAGGGCGTAATTCTGAAAGACCATTGCGATGTCGCGGTCCTTGGGGGCGACATCGTTCATCAGCTTTCCGTCGATATACAGCTCGCCGGAGGTGATCTCCTCCAGTCCCGCCACCATACGCAGCGTGGTGGACTTGCCGCAGCCGGACGGCCCGACGAGGACGATAAATTCCTTGTCCGCGATGTCGAGGTTAAATTCCTGCACCGCGACGACGCCCTCGTCCGTGATCTGCAGGTTGTGCTTCTTCTCGCCGCCGTCCTTGCTCTTCTTTTTCGGTTCGCTGTTGGGATAGACCTTCTTGATGTTTTTCAGGCTCACCTGTGCCATACGGTCTGACCGCGGCTCCGCTGCCTCCGCAAGCCGAAGCCTCGCGCCGAAGCGCCTTACGGCAGGTCTCCACACTACCGCACCGCCGGTCAGGGCGGGAACATTCCTTTCTTTTTCCTCACGGCGGCTATTGGGTGGAGTAGCCGCCGCGGGTGGATTGGGAAATACCATCGTCATTATACCACGGTGCGGCGGGGCAGGCAAGAGCCGCGGCTCTTCCGCACCGTGATTTTGTGGAAAGAGACAGATTTGCCGACCTGCCTTTGTGCCGCTTTACCCCCGCAGCGTCACGGCTTGACCGCCCGCGGGGAGCGCAAGCTCCTCGTGTGCGGCGAGCAGGACGATCTTTGTCTCCGCCGCGCGGAGGATGCAGCGCAGCGCGGCGGCGCGGTTGTCCGCGTCCAGCCCTGTGAACGGCTCGTCGAGCGCCAACGCGTCGGTGGGCGCGAGCAGGGCGCGCGCGAGCGCCAGGCGCCGCCTCATGCCGCCGGACCAGTCCCGCACCCGCTTGCCGCCCACCTCGCCAAGCCCCAGTTCCGTGAGCAGCGCATGGGCGGTGGCGTCGTCGTAGGCGGAGCCGAGCGCAAAGCGGAGGTTGCCCGCCGCGTCCGACTGCGTGAGCAGGCGGTCCTCCTGAAAGACCGCCGCCCAGCGGAAGCGTCCGGCGTTGGTCGAGCCGCCGTCGGGCGGCTCCAGACCGAGCAGGATACGCAGCAGCGTCGTCTTGCCGATGCCGGAGTTTCCGACGATGCGCGTGACGCCGCTGTCCGCCGCAAAGGACACATGGTCCAGCACGGGTCTGCCGTCGTAGCTTTTGCACAGGTTTTCCACCAGAAGCGTCATACGATACCCACCCTTTCCGCCAGCGCGTCCACGGCGCGCAGGAACAGCCGCTCCAGCAGCGCCGACACCAGCACGATCACCGCCGTCCATGCGAAAAGGTCCGGCGTCTGGAAGTAGACCTTGGCGGTGTAGAGCCGCTCGCCGATGGAGCCGCCGGACAGGGCGATGACCTCTGCCGCGGTCCCCGCCTTCCACGAAAGCCCCAGCGCGGCGCCGACCGCCGCGCGGAGGTAGGGCAGCACCTGCGGCAGATAGATGCCGCGCAGCCGCCGTGAGAACGGCACGCGGAACACCCGCGCCATTTCGAGGAGCGCCGCATCCGTGTTCCGCACGCCCTCCAGCACGCTGCGGTATACGCTCGGAAAGACCATCAGCGCCGCGATGAACAGCGGCAGGCTGCGGCTGGGGAGCCACACGAGCGCGAGAATGATGAACGACGCGACGGGGACGGTCTTGACCGCCGCCACGGGCGGCGCGAGCAACTCCTCCGCGCGGCGGTACCGCGCAGCGAGCGCGGCAAGCACGACCGCCAGCGCGCACGCGAGCAGGAAACCGCCGAAAATATGCGCGGTGCTCCGCCCCACCGTGAGCCAGAAATCGGCGGTAACGGCGAGCGCGAGCAGGCGCGTCAGCGCCGAAAGGGGAGAGGCGAGCAGCAGCGCGCCATGCGGGTACGCTGCGGCAAGCGCCGCGGCGGAAAGCTGCCACACGAGCAGCCAGAACGCGACCGCCCAAAGGCGGAGACTCTTTTTCTTCGGCTTCACGGCAGACCGCTCCTTTCTTTTGCGGTGCGTCCGCGGCGGGACAGCGTCCCATCGCGGCGGGGATCAGGCGAAATAGAAGCTGTTGTCCGGCATCGCGCCGCCCACGGCGGCGGGGTCGGCGTTGTAGAGTACGAAGAGATAGCCGGGCAGCGTTTCAAGCAGCTCCGCTCCCGTGATGCACACGATGTTGCAGTAGGGGAGAGCCTTTTCCGCCACGGCGGCGTCCACGATGCCGTACTCGCCGATGAGCGCGGCGGCGTCTGAGGTGTTGGCGTTGACCCAGTCCACACTTGCGGCGTAGGCGGTGAGGAAGCTGCCGACGGCGGCGGGGTGCGCCTCGACAAAGTCGCGGCGGGCGACGATAACGCCGGTGATGAGCGCCGAGCCGTTGTCCAGCTTATCCCATTCCGCGGTGAGGTCGAGCGCCATGCGAAGCCCCTCGAGCTTGCTCTGCGCCACGGTGACAAAGGGCTGGGGGAGAAGGGCGATGCTCGCCTGACCGCTCGCCAGCGCCGCGACGCATTCGCTGTGTTCGCTCTTCCAGTCGAGCGTCATGTCCGCGTCGGGATCAATGCCGTTCTCGCTGAGAAGGTAGCGCAGGGCGTATTCGGGCGTGCTGCCCTTGCCCGCGGCCACGACGGGCTTGCCCCTGAGATCGGCGAGGGACTTCACGCTCTCGCCGTTTTCCACGATATAGAGTACGCCCAGCGTGTTGACCGCCAGCACCTGCACCGCGCCCTCGGTCTTGTTGTACAGCACGGCGGCGAGGTTCGCGGGGACGCAGGCCATGTCCAGCTCGCCCTTGATGAGCGCGGGCGTGACCTCGTCGGCAGAGCCGGCGAGCGTGAAGGTGTAGAGATTGCCGACCTCTCCCTCATAGGGCTTGGAGGAGTCCAGAAGGGCGGAGACCGTTTCGTCGTTGTCCTTCATCAGCTTGACAAGCCCCATCGCCGTGGGACCCTTGAGCGCGGCGACCCTGAAGTGAGCGGAAGCCCCTTCCTCCACGGGAATGTCGGGCGTTTCGCCCGCGTCGGGATCCTCCGAGGGCTTCTGCGCGCAGGCGGCGAGCGAAAGGACGAGCGCCAGCGTCAGGCAAAGGGCGAGAAATTTGCGAAGGTGTTTCATGCGTTTTCTTCCTTTCTGATGGCGGTGTCGGGGGCGTAGACGGTCTTGGCGGTGATGCCGTCGAGACGGCCCAGCTTGCCCGACAGGGCGGAGATGGCGTCGCTCGGCGCGTCGAGCGCCACGCTGATGATGTTCACGCCGCGCTCACGGTAGGGTACGCCCATTCGTCCGATGATGTACGGCCCGTATTGATGCAGCAGCTCGTTGAGCGCCTGCACGGAGCTGCCCTCCCGCACGATGACAGCCAGCACGGCCACGCGTGTTTCCATAGACCTTCCTCCTGAAAAAATAAAGCGTCCCTCCCGCCGTTGGGCAGGAGGGAGGGAAAAGCGGCAGCGGACGCAGCGGTGCTGCGCCTTGGCGTTTCCTCCTCCTTCGGCTCGGAGCGTGTCCTCACCGGCGGAACGGCGGAATGCGGTTTTGCGGTCCGGCGGTCAGAAAATTCTTCCCGCGGACAGGAGCAGGATAGCATATTTTTCCCGCGCCGTCAAGAGCGCGGCTTGCGGCAGCGGGATAGGGGCGGCGTTCCCCTCATTCGTTCCGGATCGATGCAAGCTCCATCATTCGCTTCATCTTATTTTCGAAGGTCTCCGCCGGAAGCAGCGCGATCCCCTCCTCGTCGCTGAGGACGACCAGACGCTTTCCGCCCGCCAGTCCAAACTTTTCTCTCGCGTCCTTAGGGATCACGATCTGTCCGCGGTCGTTCACCGTGACCGTCCCCCAGATGTATTTCCCCGCCGGCGCCGGCGGTATGATCCCAATGCCCTCCGCCGACGCGGTTTGGATCAGACTGTCAACGGTAACGCCGTAAACAGATGCAAGCAGCGCGCATTTTTCAATGTCCGGAACGGTCGCTCCGCTTTCCCACTTCGCGTAGGCCTGACGGGAAATGCCGATCTTCTCTGCGATCTCCTCCTGCGAAAAGCCGTTGATGCTGCGAAGCATCACTAAATTATCCTTCAGCATAAAAATGTTCTCCTTACAGATCGATCTTTTCGAAATCGTTGCACGATTTCCGGACGGACAGCCATGTGATCGCGGCATACGAAAGCACGCCTCCGGCCAGCAGCAGAAGCTGCAGCGGCAGATGCTCCGTTCCGAAGGCGTTCAGCGCCTCAAGCCCCGGAAAGTGGTGCAGCGCCTCGCCGATACCCATGACCAGAAACGCCGCGACGATGTAGGTCACGAACGAACGGCCGAATTTGTATGCGGTTTTGAAAAAACCGCCGACAAAGATGCGGTTAAACAATGCGAAAAGGAAGAAAGCCAGACCAAGCGCAAAAAAGTTGGCGTTCATCAGCGCGTTCGTCCGATAAACTTCCGCGTCAACAAGCACGGTCATTCTCACGATCACCGCGGCGGCCATGACCGTCAGGCTGCAAAGCTCGATCAGGCAAACGAACAGGTATTTGCCCTTCACCACATCCCGCTTCGCAAACGGCAGCAGCGCCGAAAACAGAATGTCGTTGGTCTCACGCGCGTTCTGAAAGCTTTGATAGATCCCAAGCGTCACGAAAAACACGCCGCAAAGCACCGGATAACCCGGCAGAAAAAACATCAACCCGAAGATGATGAAAATGTAAGAAAGGCAATGGGCGCTGAGCCTCATTTCCTTGAACATGATGTTACGCATTTTTGCTCCCCCACTTCGCGCGCTCCATACGCACAATAGTGTCCTCCAGACCTTCGCCGGGTTCGGAAAACTGTCTGACGAATTCATCCCTCGGAAGGTCGGCGACGATCTCTCCGCTGGATATGTATACGATGTCGTCCGCGCATTTCTCCAGATCCGTGATGATATGAGTTGAGAAAAATACCGCGACGCCGTGGCTTTTCAGCTCTCTGAAAAGATCCAGCAGTTCGTCTCTGGAAAGCGGATCCAGACCGCTTGTCGGTTCGTCCAGGATCAGCACCTTCGCCTTGTGAGACAGCGCGATCAGAAGATTGCACTTCACCTTCATGCCTTCTGAAAGCTCCAGCGGCGTTTTGTTCTCGTCCAGTCCGAAGAGTGCGAGATATTTGCGGTACGCCCCCTCGTCCCAAGTGTCGTAACATCTTTTTACAACTTCGATGATGCTCTTGATCTTCTTCCTCGGATACCAGTTCACGGTCCCTGTGGAATATCCGATCCGCTTTTTGATCTCGGTCTCGTTTTCGGAAAGCGGTTTTCCGAAATATAGGACTTCTCCGCTGTCGGGGTGTACCAAATTCAGCATGGATTTGATCGTGGTCGTTTTACCGGCCCCGTTTCTGCCGATAAAGCCAACGATGCGCCCTTCGTCGATGTGCAGGGAAACGCCGTTCAGTCGAAACGACGGATAGGCCTTGCTCAGATTTCTGACTTCTACAATATGCATAACACGCCTCCTGCGTACGATTTGTATGAATATTGTAAACTGCGGTTGCGGATTTTTCAACCAACCAAAGCGAACAGAGCGAGCAATATTTTGTTATGTTTGGTTGCGTCCGCGTCTGCCGATCCCGGAAAATCTCCGGAAATGCCGGAAAATGCCGCCGACTGCGGCGAATACGAGGAACGGTGCAGAGAGATCCCCAGTCACAAGGGCTGAGTGTCTGTAAATCCATCTGTAAAATCGCGTCTTAAAGCGGGGTATCGCGTACCGAAACCACGCATATTATCCCACATCTGGGACGCGCGGAAAAGCCAAAAAGCCCTTGAAAACAAAGGAAATCCCGCAAACTCAACGGTTCATGTTCACAGGTACACAATGTGACCTATGGGGCAGGCCGGACGGTACGGGGCAGAAAATAAGTCGAGAGATAATCTCTCGGCTTATTTTCTGTTCATGTTGCAGTTTTTCTATAAGAATTCGGCAACTTCCAACATCTTATTAATATAAAATGATTTTGAGCACCAGTCCGCAATAATGATTTAAGAATGAATTATGAAGAAGCTCAATGTCAGAATTAAAGATGGTATCTTCATCTTTCCCGGCGGAGCTTCCTTTTAGGGCATCGGAAGGCTCGTTTTAAGCAAAGGCGGATTTCCCATCAATGAAATACAAAGATTCTTCTCTCCCATAATGCTGAGTACTCCTGTAAAGCTGATTGCAAAGGACTCGCTCAGGAATACTCACATCGTTCCCCTACGCTCTATTCTGAACTAATAGTATTCCGCGATATGACAAAACAATGGCCTGTTCGATGCTGATTACGCCCTTTGGATCGAGCATCCCTTCTGCCGTTCCCCGAAACAGATCAGCGTTCGACAGGATTTCCAGTGCTTCAATCGCCCAACTGGAGATATCATCTTTATCCGCAAAAGAAACCATCTTAAGGGATCTTAGAATGAGTTTTTGACCAATTGTTTGTTCAATATAGTCAAATGTGCGGTAAAGCATAGTAGCGTATTCCTCTCGTGTCACATCCCTGTATGGCTCAAACTTTGAGCCATCTCCAGTGCCCTTTGTAATTCCTATTGCGTATGCCTTATTGATATCTTCAAACATAGTGTGCCCAATAGGTACATCATCAAATACTTGGACATCGCTGCCTTCAATCGAAGCGTTTGTTGCTATCTCTACAAATTTGACAAGAAATGCTGTTGCCCAGTCTCTATGCAACGCTCGCCGGCAATCATCATACATTTCAAACGGTAGCAGTCCTTCGTTTTCAGCAGCAGATACTTCCGCCTTTGCCCATTCACTATATATGGGTAGATCATTTGCGAAAGCAATGGTTCCCATAGATGCACAGAGCAAGAAGGCTACGCATACTGTAGCCACTTTTCTTAAAAAAGCATTCATGTTTCTCCTCCTAACGCTTCTTCAAGGGTATAGGCTTAACATAGTCCCCATTTTGAGTTTTGCTCTATTCATAGTAGAAAGGAGGAGTTTGCTGAATAATATTGCTCCAATATTCATTCCAAAGCGAGTAGATATTTTCACTTTCTTCCTGCACTCTTTTCTCAAAATCAGTAAGTATTATATTTTCGGTTCTCGCTTTTTCACATTCATTGCTTAAAAGCGTCTTGGGTAGACCATCTTCAGCATTCTCCACAAATAATAGAAAAAGTGTATTGTTTTCCATTCGATTCCGAATAAATTGTAGCAAAGCGTTTGTTGTAATACCCGTTTTATAACTCGTCTGACTATTCTTTCCGTGCTCTACAAGCTTCTGTTTCAGCATTGCTATAGTAGCCCACTTCTCATGCTCTGCAGCGATTGTTTGGGGTGCTGTTTGGTTGAGTCTGTTTTCCTCTGCTGCGAGTTCGTTGGTTGACATTGAAGCAATTCTTGCCAAGTTTCGGGCGCTTCGGGAACTAAATGTATTAGCGGAGATTTTTATAAGGCACACCCTTGTTTCGCTTGATAGTCCGAGCACATAATTTCTCAAATTTTTCCAACTATCTGATGTGTGCTGTCCCATGCTAACTTTGTACTCTTCGTTTTCATACGAAGTACGATGCACAGCCTGAGAGTGGTATGTTGCCCAGTCATTTGTCCTAACATACTGAACAATATCTCCCGGCTCAAGATATGACCAAATATCATACCAAGTATCGTCATCATTAAAATCCGATGCCAAGTATACTCTAAATTGGTATGCGTTCTTTTCTCCCACACCGTTTACATCGGCCCAGTAGGTTCTAAATTTGGTAGCACTTGTCCAAGACGAACTTCTTCCTCGCCCCCATGATGATCCATAGTAGTACCACGAAGAATCACCAGGATTATCTACCGCCGCTGTCATACTCATGCCTCCAGCGCGTACAACCTGTGAGGCAAAGTTCGTACAGTCTCCGCCTTCAGCAGGATAGGTAAAGTAGTGATAAGCAGAATTGGGAGAGGTCGTATACATACCAATATAACTTTGAGCATTGGTTCGATTATACTCTGTATTTTGCGGGCCGTTCTCGTATACAGCAAATGAAGAAACATTCAACAACATACTCAGAACTAAAATTAGCGTAAGCGTAAATGGTGTTTTTCTCATGTTTTTCCCTTTCAGTATTTTTCAAAAGTGTTATTCGGCGGTATCTGCTTCAATGTAAATTTTCTAACGGCCTTTGTTAGCTTCTACTGGCAGACCCTCCAAACACCGCAATCCCAGTAGATCGTCCTTGTCTTAAAATTCTTTTGACCAGCAATCTCCTGCGGTACAAGATAACATATTTTCAATCCCTGCTGCTCCAGCCCTTCAATATCAACAATCTCTAATCCGTATGAGATACTGCCAGAAGATATCCCCTCACGCCATTCTATTCCGCCAACAGGTCTGTCATAGTCAGTAGTATCCAACAGCTTACTGATAACTGGAACTCTCATCACATCTGCATCATTTTCCCCCACTTGCCACTTGTCAACGGAAACAGCAATAACAAAAATGTTTGTTGCCAAATATGTGCTGTTTCCATCTGTAATTTCTAGAATGATTTGATTTCCTTCATGCCCGGGAATCAAATTCGCAAAGCGAGTTTCATAGTTTCCTTTGCATAGAATGGCTTGCGCAAGGACCTCTCCTGTTCCGAGATGCACATAAACTACGGTAAGGCCGTTGCGATAATCAGAGCCGTAGTCATCGAATCGACCAGTAATGATATACACTTCATCGTCAGCCCCACCAATACCATCTATGTCAACTTTCTCAAAGAGCGTTCCCTCACCTAAACTACCCTTTACCCACTCTGGTATATCTTTTCCCGTTGCATCTTTAGCGGAAAGTTCCTTACTTACAACTTGCTCGTCATTATTTACATTTCGCGTGGTCTTTGCACAAGATGTAAATATCATCAGGCAACACAAAGTTGCCATCGCAACCGACTTTATCTCCCGCTTCATGATTTCATCTGCTCTTATATATTACATTTCCACTATGAGAAGACGAAAAAGTCAGGGGCGTAATACTTGTGTCTACATTCCCATTATTGCATTCGGACGCATAATGGCTCCACGATACCTGATTAAGATACCTTTTATTATTGGCTGAGTTTACTGATAATGTTCCACTTTGAATAGTCGTCCCTGAAACCTTATAACCAGTCACGGAGATTGTCGTTGCATTTACAATTTTCTTTG
Organism: uncultured Oscillospiraceae bacterium; assembly: GCA_934553255.1. GTDB lineage: Bacteria > Bacillota > Clostridia > Oscillospirales > Oscillospiraceae > Hominicoprocola. The sequence goes on along the minus strand of CAKTEZ010000006.1, from coordinate 3,901 downwards.
CTAGTTCAACAGCATTCTTCCAACTTGGATCAATGAAACCTTGCGTCTGAGAGCCATAGTATCCACGCCTTGGAGTAATAGCATCCGTTGTATCTTCGTTATTTGCCGACCCATAGTGCCCATTGCCCACAACTCTTGCAAATTTAGAAGCATTTGGGTATTCATTTGGATCCTCCCAGTAGTCCGAATTGCTGCTATCATATCTGTTACGAAGAACGATAGCAACTCCAGCCTCATCATCAAGATTCCCATATCCACTTTCTGCCATTATAATCCTTGCTAAAAGGTCCACATCCTCGTAATTACCAGCAAGGATGTTAAATCTTCCCCATTCGGACGATGCTTTTGGCTTTCCATATTTATTAAAGTATTCAGATGTGCGAACAGTATTAAGTCTCAAGCATGTCGCGGGTCCTGCTGATCCATCAGAAGTAATTCCCAGTTCGGTTTGAAAACTCTTTACCGCAGCCTCCGTTCCACTCTGAAACCGACCATTAGCGTCGCTGATTGTATAGCCGATGTTCCGCAAATAGGTCTGCAGATCTCTGACACCCACAGCGTATCCAGTATCCTGACTTTTACTGAAAAAACCCGTTCCGCTTACAACCTGAGCAAATGTGTAAGATGAATTAGCCATATTCCTTTCCTCTACTTTCTTTTGTTCTTTTTTTGATAAGAGATATCCCTTTTCGTCTACATATATGTAGACGAACCACGGGCGTATCGTCTACCGGCATCTCTTTGTCACGCTCTGCTCTGGCTGAGTCACTCCATTGATAGTATAGTTGAGCTTCAGCGTGTAACTCTTTCCACGTGTCACGCCACGCTGTCCGGATACTGCAACAAAATAGGTCCCTTCGTTGCTCCATGAGGCCAGATAGGTGTTCCCCTGATAGAGTTCTATCGTTGCCTTCACCTGATCCGTCGAAGAATTCCCAGTGCAGATTGCTTCACAAATGGCGGTTGTTCCATCAAAAGTCAGCGACAACGAGCAGTTGGCAACTCGTGGCTCCAAAGCCTGTGCTACGATTCCGCCTGCGAGCAGAATGCCGCAGAGCATTGCAGCTACCATCCTTTTCACAAAAATCACCCCCTTCCGCGTGTTCTCGGCAGATTGTTTCTGCTTCTACCCAATAGACGCGGAAAGGGGTATCCTTTCTTACAGCTTTTTGCGAAAATATCTTATTTCGTCGTTTCGACCAAATATACGCTCTCTGCCATGTGCAGAATGTCCTCCTGACCAAGCGGCGCATCAAGGGTAAATTGCAGGTTGCGCTCTGGATCAAACCACATTAGCGTACTGTTGCTGTCCTCTTCTTTGGGGATTACCAACAGACCCTCACAGTTGTTGACAAACACCGGAATCACATTCGCATTTTCTGCGTCGACACTGCTCAAAGCTCCCTGCTGCATATAGGCATATTTGAACAAAATCACTTCTTTCTTTTCGTTCTCATAGAAATGGGAAGTCATTCCTGCACCTATAAATTGTCTTTCCGGATTTTCCACAAAACCTTCTGGTAGTTCCCCCAGCTCATACTGCGACATCTCCCCTTGGGCATCCTCTCCGGCATAGCGAAACACAATATGTGTTTCATACCATTCGGTAACCCACCGAACAATCGTCGCCCGAGCGGTCGGGCTGGCAAGCATCACGCTGCCAAGTCCCAATGACAGCATCAATAATATGACTGCTGCTGTCTGCAGCACCCTTTTCCAGACAGGCTTGCCCCGTTCTCTTGTCCAACGCACAGGATCTTTCAGCATCGCTCGCATTTGACGCCGGTGTCGTGCAGACGCAGCATAGGGGATTTTCTCCTCAAGGCGATCCTCATCAAATGCAATGGCATCCAGCAGCACCTTGCTCATGAAGGCATCAAGCTCTTTCTCTGTCATAGATGCAGCGCCTCCTTTTCCATAATCTCCCGAAGCATCGCGCGGCCGCGGGAAATGCGTACATTGACCGCATTTTCTGAAATGCCGAGCTTCTGAGAGATATCCTTCCCCGAGCAGTCCAGCAGGAATTTCATCTCCAGAACTGCCCGATAGGTCTCCGGCAGCCCCGCGAACAGGCGGATGATATCCTCATAGGACAACGCCTTCTCAATATCGGCACTGGCATCGTATGCATCCTCCATGCTCTCCAGCATGATGGCTTTTTTCTTCTTCCGCAGGAGCGTGATCGCTTCGTTCTTTACTATACAGACGCACCAGAAAGGTCTTTTCTTACAGGGAAGCTCTAAAAACTTTTCGAAATTACGAATTATTTTCAAAAAGGCATTCTGAACGGCGTCCTCCGCATCATGAGTGTCTTTCAAAATGCGAAGCGCTGCCTGCTCCATTCGCTCATGGTATTGCTCGTAGATCTCCGCAAACAGTGCTCGATCCACATCGTTTTCAATCGTTGCTAAGAGCATGGGGAGCATAATTTTCCCTCCTCGCCGGTCAATCGTTCTTTACAAAGGTTTCTCTCAGTATAGCCAAATATGGGATGATCCGCAAGACTATCGCTATAGAGCGGCGCAAATAGATCGACTCGAGCTGTTCTGCTACGCAATCCGCCATCAAAAGGAATGGTCAAAAGAGCTCTTGAGCATCTCGTAGACGCAAACAAGCGACGCCACCTCACAGCTAAATCGATCCGTTAGTTCCTTCTCATCCCACCATGTTCTCTGCGGTGTTGCGTGATGCCCCGCCTCCTGCTCCGCCTCCGCCTTGGCGGCGCGGATGACCTTCTGAGCGGAGAGCCACCGGCCATAGGCCCCACCGTACAAGTCCTTTTTCAACTTCCGCAGTGCAGCCTTGTACGCCTTCTCCGCACCACTGGGGCCGTTGTAGTTGAGATAGATCGCCAGTTCCTGAAAGGTCATGCCAACCTCGTCCGGCTGACCGATGCCGAGGTAACTTTGCACCAGATTCAGCTCTCTGGGCGTCAACACTTGCTCCATCCGCTGCATCAGCAGTGTCCGACGCATGAGGCGGTCATAGGCCACGGCGGGATCGCCGCCGCAGCTGACGGAGAATACATCGTCACCTAACTGCCGGACGCAAAATAGCGTCCAATATTCTTTTATCAACGCCCCAGCTACCTTGGCAGATACATTCAGTTCTCCGCACACCACCTTGGCCAACTCAGCATCAGATGAGTCCCATCCCTCGGCGCAGAGGTATGCCACCCTGCGCAGTTGATTGTACCGGCTGATGGGAATGGACAGAGAGGAAGAATACCGCGCGGCGTAGTCGGACAGCGCCGCTTCTATCGCGGGCGTCGCATAGGTCAGCAGCTTTGTTCCATAGGCGGGATCAAAGCGCCCTGCCGCGTCCAGCAGTGCCAGCGCCGCCTCCTGCTTCAAGTCCTCCATCTCACACCACGGTATGTACGCCCGCGCCAGTTCGGTGAGGTAGTCCTCGTTCTGTGAGATAAGTTGCTCCGCGGCGTTTTTGTCTCCTATCTGTATCCGCAAAGCCAGCTCTTCATTGCAGGGGCCGTCCCCGGCAACGGTGTACATATTCTTCGCCACGGGAATGCCCCCCTTCCTCACTTCAGCCGCTTTTCTGCCTCCGCGTAAATGTGTTCCAATTCCATATCCCGTGCATATCCGTCAGCGGCGTAGTCGTTGTCCATCAGCGCCTTGTCCCGATAACTCTCCGCCAGATACAGCGCCTCCCGCCGTAGGTCATCGGAGATTTTTCCTCTCTGGTGATGCTTGCGGATCGTCCCGGTTCGGGTATTGAACAGGCGGTAGACCGGGTGCTGCTTGTTCTGCTCCTTCTGGTGCATCATCGCGCCGTACTGCCGACAGGTATAGCGGCTGTCCTGCGGCGCGACGCCGTCGCAGTATTTAGGGATGTGACCGTTGGTGGTCAGAAAATATCTCCCGCAGCCCTGGCACTGGCTGGG
>CAKTEZ010000005.1 GCA_934553255.1 uncultured Oscillospiraceae bacterium | reverse complement strand
ATGGAAGCAGCCAGACGCTCGACCATACCGGCGAGCATCTCCTGGAAGGAGTGGCCGCAGATGAAGCCGACGATGCACGCGACGATGATGGACATGACCAGGGGCAGGTGCGCGTCATGATAGCCGGTTTCGGAGTGGCCGAGGAAGCAATACAGCATGAAGCCGATCATTGCAACAATGGGAACTAACGCCAGAATAAAACTGGGTTCCCGGGCGGTTTTCTTTTCGTTTGCCATTAGAAATACCTCTCTCTTAAAATTTTGGGGAACGGGGGTTTGCTGCATGGGGTCGAACGATACCTGAGACACCCTCCGCCGAAGGGCGGAACGCGTCCCCACACACAAGGTTTCTTCCGATTGCCCTCCTTTCTGAAAAACAACAGACCGGACGCAGCAAGCTGACTGCTCCGCACGCGGGAGGGAGCCCCGCATACGAAACGCAAGGCATGACCGAACCGGCTGCCGCCGTTGGGCAAACGGCGCTTCTCACTCCTGCCGCCGAGCCGATCCTGCTTTGCTCTCGGCACCGCGCATCGTCCGATGCGCCCGCCGCGCGGCCGCCCTGCTTGGCGGCTTTGCAGCGGAATACGATACCAGCTTCTGCATTATATCATACGCGTTCATAAAAAATCAATAAATTTAACAACAATTTTTGGAGAATTCTGTAGACTTTGACAACAGCAAAGCGCTTCGATAGCACGATACTGTATGAAAGTGACAAAGAGAAAAAGGGCAGTCCCCACCGGTCGGAGGGGACTGCGTGTGAAAGCACAAGATATGGGGCAGAGCGCGGGAGAGGATCATGCCTTGTCTGCGCTCTCCGCAGACTCCCTCATGCGGGCGAGAATGATCTTGTACCCGTCCGCACCGTAGCCGATGCACTTGTTTACCCGCGTGATGGTGGCGGAGGAAACGCCGATCTCCTTGGAGATCTGGGAGAATGTACAGCCTGCCTCGAGCATTTCGGCGACCTGCAGGCGCTGGGTCATGGCCTGGATCTCGCTGAACGTGCAAAGATCGTCGAAGAAGCGGTAGCACTCCTCAAGATCCTTGAGGGAGAGAATGGCCTCAAACAGATGATCGGTCTCCTCAGACTTCATCTTGCTTCCGTACATAACATTTCCTCCTTAAAATTCAGAAATGGGGCAAACACGGGAATGCCGCGGGCGGGAGGCTCAGGCTCGCTGCACGGAGCGGAGCGAGCGCTTGAGCAGGTCGATCACCGGAGGGGCGACGAGCGCCATCACGACGGCGGTGGCCACGCCGGAGATCACGCGGATCACAAGGCCGCCGAACACATAGGCATAGCTGTAGTAGCCGTAGATCACGCTGTCGAGATACATCGCGCCGGTATTGAGTGCGGTGACGATGAGCGCGGTGACGCACAGCACGCCGACGGTCTGTGCGCGGGAGAGCGCATAACCGCAGCGCTTGGCGTACAGACCGATGAGCAGGCCGCGCACGGCGGCGGGCAGGACCCAGAGCAGGGTCGTTGCGGTCAGACCGTAGGCGATGAGCTGATTCATGAAGCTGCCGAGCAGACCGACGAGCAGACCGCCCGCGGGTCCGTAAAGCAGCGCGCCGAGAATGATGGGCAGGGAGTCCACGGAAATGCGGATCCACCACAGGTTCAGCGTGCCGACGATGCTCAGGACGACATAAACGGCGGTAAGCAGCGCGATGACGACCAGCTTGCGCGTGGTCAGCGAGGCGAAGTGACCGACCACGATGAGCGCGGCGAGCAGCCCGATGATGCAGGCGGTGGTGCAGAGAATGACGGTGAGCGGAGACATAAGAGTTGTACCTCCTCAAAAATGAGCTTCCGCCGCGGGTGTTCATTATCCCGCGCGGAGCGTGGCAGCTCGGAGAAGGCACAGCTTACCCCCTTCTCCTTACGGCAGAAGCCACGCGGAAAAGAGGTCTCAACTCTCTTAAACCGGAGTGGCAAGCGGAATGCGAAAGCCATACTGCAAACACGGAGTTTTTCGTCCGTCGGGCAACTTCCCGTCTCGACGGCACTGCGCGCCCGGGGGCGCAAACACATGACTTTCTACTCTGCCAAGGTCGTATTTCGGTGGAAATACACCTATACAATAACAAACTTTCCGTCCATCGTCAAGCGATTTCGCGTCGGAAAGCGCGGATTTTCTTTTTTAAGGTGAGGGCGCTTTTATTTCTTACAAAACACACCCGCGCATCCCCGCTTTTTCCTTGACAGCACGGCGCTTTTTTTGCTATCCTACAAAATAGGACAACAGGCGGGAGCGGCCCTTGTCCGCTCCGGCTGAAAAAACATTTCCGGTCATCATTAAAGAGGAGGAACTTTCATCATGATCAAGGAAACCATGGCTTATCTGTCCCAGTACGACCCCGAGGTCGGCGCGACCATCGAGAACGAGTATCACCGCGAGCAGCGCAACATCGAGCTGATCGCCTCCGAGAACATCGTCTCCCCCGCCGTTATGATGGCGATGGGTACCTGCCTGACCAACAAGTACGCCGAGGGGTATCCCGGCAAGCGTTACTACGGCGGCTGCTACTGCGTGGACGAGACCGAGGAGATCGCCCGTCAGCGCGCCTGTAAGCTGTTCGGCGCGGAGCATGCGAACGTCCAGCCCCACTCCGGCGCTTCCGCCAACCTCGCCGCGTTCAAGGCGATGCTCCAGCCCGGCGACACCTACATGGGCATGAACCTCGCCCACGGCGGCCACCTGTCCCACGGCAGCCCCGTCAACATCTCCGGCCAGTACTTCCATCAAGTCCCCTACTCCCTCAACGACGAGACCGAGCAGATCGACTACGATGAGCTTTACCGCATCGCGCAGGAGTGCAAGCCCAAGATGATCCTCGCGGGCGCGTCCGCCTATCCCCGCAAGATCGACTTCGCCAAGTTCCGCGAGATCGCGGACTCCGTCGGCGCGTACTTCATGGTCGATATGGCGCACATCGCCGGCCTTGTCGCCGCGGGCGTCCACATGAGCCCCATTCCCTATGCCGATGTCGTCACCTCCACCACCCACAAGACCCTCCGCGGCCCCCGCGGCGGTCTGATCCTCTGCAAGAACGAGATCACCAAGAAGAACATCGAGACCGGCGAGATGGAGACCATCAACCTTGCCAAGAAGATCGACTCCGCCGTGTTCCCCGGCACGCAGGGCGGTCCGCTCGAGCATATCATCGCCGCCAAGGCCATCTGCTTCGGCGAGGCGCTCAAGCCCGAGTTCAAGGCCTACGGCGAGCAGGTCGTCAAGAACGCCGCCGTTCTCGCCGACGGTCTGATGAAGGAAGGTTTCCGCCTTGTCTCCGGCGGCACGGACAACCACCTCATGCTCGTTGATGTCCGCAACTTCAACATCACCGGCAAGGAGATCGAGCGCCGCCTCGACGAGTGCTTCATCACCGTCAACAAGAACGCCATCCCCAATGACCCCGAGAAGCCGTTCGTCACCTCCGGCATCCGCGTCGGCACGCCCGCTGCCACCACCCGCGGCCTGAAGGAAGAGGACATGAAGGAGATCGCCCGCATCATGGGCATGGTCGCCCGCGACTTCGAGGGCAACAAGGCCGCCGCGCAGGAGGCTGTCGTCGCCCTGACGAAGAAGTATCCCATTTACGAGTAAAAAATATGCTGCCGCCGCGCCTGCGGCGGGATAATAAAGGGGGTCGTCTCTTGATTGAAGAGACGGCCCCCTTTAGAACCCCCAGAGGCAACGAGGGGCTTATCGCCCCTCGACCCCTGAACTGCCTGTGTGAAATTACCTTTCAGCCGCTGTATGCTTGTGCATTGGGCGCGGCGCAGCCGCGCTTTTATCGGCTTTCGATCTGGTATGCTCCTTGCCCCCGCTGCCGCTCTGCGGCGGGGTTACGGTCATTTTTTGTGTGCGGGATAAGGCTTGCGTTCGTCGGTCAGTCCAAGCAGATAATCTGTGCTGACTTGATAATAGCGAGCAAGCGTGATCAGCGCGTCTATATCAAAATGCGGACGAGTATGCTGTATCTGGCGGCACACGCGGAAAACAAGAAAAAAGAATTGCTGTTAAATGTTCTGACCGCCGTGATGGACGCGGCGCAGGAGGCAATGGCGGGAAAATATTTTGTCCATTCTCCCTACCGCGCGCCCATCGCGGCGCTGACGGCGGGCGCGGCCGCCGCCCTTTCCCATCTGGAGAGGGACGAGTTGGCACAGATGTGCGTGGAGATTCGCGCGGATGTCGCCTCCGCGGAGGAACCTCGTTCATAGGTGGGGAGAATCCAAAGAGGGGCAAAGCCCCTCATTGGTCGTCGCGGAGGGGTCAAGGGGGACCCCGCCGAAAGGGTCCCCTCTGCGTTCTCTTGGGGTTTCAAAGGGGGTATTCTCTCACGCGAGAGAATACCCCCTTTGTTATGCGTGCCGTGAAGCGCGGCGGCAAAGCATCACGCCTGTTCGGCGGCCTCAATGACATGGCTGGCGAGAATGGCGGTCGTGACCGCGCCGACACCGCCCGGCACGGGCGTGATGGCCTCGACCACCGGCTCGACCTCGGCAAAGCGGGTGTCGCCGCAGAGATTGCCGTCCGCGCCGACATGGATGCCCACATCCAGCACGATCTGACCCGCGCGGACGCTCTCCGCGCCCACCATGCCCGCCTTGCCCGCGGCGACCACGAGAATGTCCGCCTCACGGCAGATGGCGGGCAGGTTTTCGCTGCGGCTGTGGCAGATGGTGACGGTCGCATGCTCGGCAAGCAGCAGCAGAGAGACCGGCTTGCCGATGACAAGGCTGCGGCCGATGACGACCACGCGCTTGCCCTTGATGGGGACGTTGTAATGCTTGAGCAGCGCAACGCAGGCGGCGGCGGTGCAGGGCGGATAGCCGCCCTTTGTCCCCGCGTAGACTGCGGCGAGCGAGCCGTCGGTAATGCCGTCCATATCCTTGCGCGGGTCGAGCGCGGTGCGCGCGGCCTCGTCGTCAAGGTGCTTGGGCAGCGGGCGGAACATGAGGACGCCGTGAATATGCGCGTCCTCGTTGAGCGCATGGATATTGTCGAGCAGCTCCTGCTGGGTGACATCCTCCGGCAGAACGACCTGACGGACGGCGATGCCGACCTTTTCGCAGCGCTTGAGCGCGCCGCGCTCATAGGAGAGATCGTCCTCACGCGCACCGACGCGCAGAATGGCGAGGCACGGCTCGACGCCGCGTGTACGGAGCGCGTCCGCGCGCTCGCGGAGCTGTTCGGTCAGCGCCTTGGCGGCGTCCGCCCCCTTGAGTAGCATTGCCATAATGGTTTCCTCCTCCGATCCGGCGCGAGCGCCGTATTTCATCAAGGAAAAGAATAACAAACAAAAATTTTGCTGTCAATTTCTTTTCCAAACCATTTGCGGAGGAAACATTTCCTTTCTTCGCCGCCTTGCTATTTTTTTCGCTTTCTGGTACGATAAGAGGACGAAATTTTATCTGACCGGAGGGAACTTCCATGTCCGTCGCTGAAGAAAAGAAGGCGCTGCGTACCCATATCCGCCAGACCGAGCGCACGCTTGACCCCGCCTACAAGGCGGAAAGCTCGGCGGCTATCTGCCGCCACCTGTCCGCGCTGGAGGAATACCGCCGCGCGCGCACGGTGTTTGCCTTTGCGGGAACGGCGCGCGAGATCGACACCGCCGCCTTTCTGCGCGGGACGCTCGCCGACGGCAAGACGCTCGTGCTTCCCCGCTGCGCCGAGGGACACGCGCTCGATCTGTGCGTGGTGAGGACGATGGACGACCTCGTGCCGGGAATGTACGGCATTTTAGAGCCGAAGGCGGACTGCGCGCTCGTCACGCCCGCCGACCTTGACTTCGCCGTGGTCCCCTGTCTGTCGTTCGACCGCGCGGGCCGTCGGCTCGGACAGGGCGGCGGGTACTACGACCGTCTGCTGCCGCAGCTGAGCTGTCCGACCTGCCTCATCTGCCGCGAGCGGCTGATGAGCGAGACCGTCCCCACCGAAGAGCATGATCGCCGCTGCGACCTCTATCTGACGGAAAACGGCGTGATGACGCCAGAGGAAGCCGATGCTTGACCGGCTCATTCGCGGCGCGCAGATACTCGACGGCAGCGGCGCGGCGGCGTTTGCCGCCGACATCGGCATCAAGGACGGAAAAATCGCCGCGGTCGGCAGGCTCGCGGAGGCTGGGGCCGCGCAGGTTTTTGACGCGCGGGGGCGCACGCTGACCCCCGGCTTTCTGGACATTCACCGCCACACGGACGCGGCGCTGTTCCGTCCCGATTTCGGCAGGGCGGAGCTGGCGCAGGGGCTGACCACGCTTGTCGGCGGCAACTGCGGTATGTCGCTCGCGCCGCTCGCGGGGGCGCACGCTCCCGCCGTGCGCGCATACCTCGCGCCCATCACCGGCGCGTTTGGGGACGAGCTGTGCTTTTCCTCGCTCGCGGACTATTTTGCCGCGGCGGAGAAAACGCCGCAGCTGGTGAACAACGCCATGCTTGCGGGCATGGGGACGCTGCGCGCCCTCACCGCGGGCTTTGACGACGCGCCGCTGACGCCCGCGCAGTATAAGGAATTGCACCGCCTTGTGGAAAGATCGCTCGCCGACGGCGCGGCGGGCGTGTCGCTTGGCCTCGGCTACGCGCCGGAGTGCTTCTATACGACCGAGGAGCTGATCCGTGCGCTCGCGCCGCTGCGCGGCGGGCGCGTTCCCATCACGGTCCATATGCGGCAGGAGGGCGACGGCGTGGTGGACGCGCTGCGCGAGATGCTCGCGCTCGCGCGGGAGCTGCGCTGCCCTGTGGAAATTTCCCATCTCAAGGGCATTGGGCGGAGGAATTGGGGCCGCGCCGTGCCGGAGATGCTGCGGCTTATCGAAAACGCCCGTGCGGAGGGACTGGATGTCGCCTGCGATGTGTATCCCTATTCCGCCGGCTCGACGCAGCTGATCCATGTTCTGCCGCCGGAGTTTCAAAAGGGCGGACTGGATGCGCTGACCGCCGCGCTGCGCGATGAGGCATCCCGCGCCGCCATGCGCGAGCGCATGGAAACGGGCAGCGATTTTGAAAACATCACGCACCTCGTCGGCTTCGAGAATGTCGTCCCCATTTCGCTGCACACGGAGAAATACCGTGCATTCGAGGGGCAAAGCCTTGCGGAGATCGCGGACACGCTGGGAAAGGACCCCTATGACGCGCTTTTTGACCTGCTCGCCGCCGAGCATTGCGAGGCGGGCATGATCGACTTTATCGCCGCGGAGGAGGACATCGAGGCCATTTTGCGCGCGCCGTTCTCCGTGCCGATCTCGGACGCGACCTATCCTGTGGAGGGTCTGTGCCACCCGCGCGTGTACGGCAGCGCCGCGCGTTTTCTCGCGCATTATGTCCGCACGCGCGGCGTACTCACGCTGCCGCAGGCGGTGCATAAGCTCACGATGCAGTCCGCCGACCGGCTGGGGCTTTCGCAAAAAGGACGCATCGCCGTCGGCGCGGACGCGGATCTGTGCCTGTTCTCACTTGAAAATATCCGCGAAAACGGGACCTACACCGATCCGCGGCGGCTGGCCGCGGGCATGGACGCCGTGTTCGTCGCGGGCGTGCCGGAAATTCTCGACGGGCGCTTTACCGGCGAGACGCGGGGGCGTATCCTGCGGGCAAACTAAAGAAAACGAACGCTTCATTTTTTCGGAGGAAGCTATGGCGAAACGCATTTTGGCAGCTGCTCTGACGGCGGCGCTCGCGCTGTCCCTCGCCGCCTGCGGCGGCGCGTCTCAACAGGAGACGGGCGAGACGCGCACGGTCTACACGATGGATACGGTGATGAACCTGACCGTCTATGGGGAGAACGCCTCTGCCGCGCTTGACGCGGCGGAGGAAACGCTGCGCGCGCTCGACGCGAAGCTTGACCGCCACGACGCGGCAAGCGCGGTGAGTGCGCTCAACCGCAGCGGCATGGCCGAGGACGCGGAGCTTGCCGCGCTCACAAGCCTTTCGCTGACCGTCGGCGCGCTCTCGGAGGGCGCGTTCGACCCAACCATCGCTCCCGTGATGGACGCGTGGGACTTCACCGGCGACACGCCGCGCGTGCCGTCGGACGCGGAGCTTGCCGCGCTGCTCGCGCGCGGCGGACTGCAAAACATTGCGGTGGACGGCAACACGATCACCCTTTCGGACGGCGCACAGCTCGACCTCGGCGGCATTGCCAAGGGCTACGCGGGCGACGCGGTGCGTACCGTTTTTGCGAAGTTTGATGTGACGGGCGCAGTCATCGACCTCGGCGGCGATGTCGGGCTGCTCGGCACGAAGCCGGACGGCAGCGACTGGCGCGTCGCGGTCAAGGACCCCGCCGACCCGTCGAAATTTCTCGGTGTGCTGACGGCGGCGGACACCTTTGTGGTGACCTCCGGCATCTACGAGCGCGGCTTTGAGGAAAACGGCGTGCGCTACCACCATATCCTCGACCCTAAGACCGGAAAGCCCGCACGGAGCGGTCTGGTGAGCGTGACGGTCGTGTGCGGCAACGGCGCGTGGGCGGACGCGCTGTCCACAGCCTGCTTCGTGCTTGGCGAGGAGAGGAGCCTTGCGCTGCGCGATACGCTCGCGGCGGAGAAAAACCTGAGCATCGAGCTGATCTTTGTGACCGACGAGGGCCGTGTGCGCTATACCGCGGGACTGGCGGAGCGCTTTGTACCGAGCGAGGAGGGGACCTATGTCTACAAAGTCGTTTCCTGAGCTGCGCCCGAACCGCTGGGACGCGCTCGTGGTGCTGGTCGTACTGGCGCTTGCCGCGGTACTGGCGGTGAAGCCGTTTCTGGCGGCGCGTGCGCCGCAGAGCGATGCGCTGGCGGTCGTGGTCTCCGCCGATGGGCAGGAGCTGGACCGCATTCCGCTCGCGCAGTTCGGCACGCATACCTATGCGAACAACGGCTATGTGCTGACCGTCACGGCGGCGGACGGCGCGGTGTCCGTCGTGCAGAGCGACTGCCCGAGGCAGGACTGCGTGCATTCCGGCGCGGTCTCCCGCGCGGGACAAAGCATCGTGTGCCTGCCCGCGCATATCGTGGTGGAGCTGGACGGCGCCGCCGACGGCTACGACCTTGTGACGGGTTAGGGGGCGCGGTATGAAGCTTACGACCAAGACGCTCACGACCTGCGCCGTGCTTGCCTCGCTCGCGTTGGCGCTTTCGTATCTGGAGGCCTTTTTTCCGCCGCTGCTGCCGCTGCCCGGCGTGAAGCTGGGGCTGGCAAATATCGTGACGGTGTACGCGCTCTATGCCCTCGGCGCGTCGAGCGCGCTGGCGGTCCTTGTGGTGCGCTGCCTGCTCGGATCGCTGTTTGCAGGGAATGCCTCGGCGCTTCTTTTCTCGCTTCTCGGCGGACTGAGCGCCATGCTGGTGATGATCGCGCTGCACAAGCTGCCGCGGCTGTCGGTCTACGGTGTGTCCGTGGGCGGCGCGGCGGCGCACAACGCGGGGCAGGTCGCCGCTGCGATGCTGACGCTCGGCTCGGCCGCGCCGCTGGCCTATCTGCCGTTCCTGCTGGTCGTGTCGGTGTTCACCGGCGCGCTGACGGGCTTTGTGGCGGCGCTGCTGTTCCGCGCGATGCGGTACGCGCGGGGAAAATGAAAAAAGCAAACGCCCCGACGAAGGTCGGAGCGTTTGACTTTTATTTCAAGGCCGTTTTCACAGGTTGTGTACGCGCAGGGCGCGGATGGCGTTGAGGACTGCGAGGACCATCACGCCGACATCGGCGAAAATGCCCATCCACATATTGGCGTAGCCGAGGGCGACGAGCAGCAGGCACAGGAGCTTCACGCCGAGGGAGAAAACGATGTTCTCGCGCACGATGCGAAGGCACTTGCGGGAGATCTTGATGGCCTTGGCGATCTTCATCGGGTCGTCGTCCATCAGCACCACATCGGCGGCTTCGATGGCCGCGTCGCTGCCCATCGCGCCCATGGCGATGCCGATGTCCGCGCGGGAAAGCACGGGCGCGTCGTTGATGCCGTCGCCGACGAAGGCGAGCTTTGCGCTCTCCGGCTCGGCGGCGAGCAGCTCCTCGACCCGCGCGACCTTGTCGGCGGGAAGCAGACCCGCGTGGACCTCGTCCACGCCAAGGTCGCGCGCCACATAGTCCGCGACCTTTTGAATGTCGCCGGTGAGCATGACGGTCTTCGTGACGCCCGCCGCGCGGAGCGCGGCGATGGCGTCGCGGGCGTGCGGCTTTTCAAGGTCGGAGATGACGATGTGTCCGGCGTACTCGCCGTTCACCGCAAGGTGGACGATGGTGCCGATGCTGCGGCATTCGTGCCACGCGATCCCCAGCTCCTCCATGAGCTTTCCATTGCCCGCGGCGACGGAAACGCCGTCCACAACGGCGGTCACGCCGCGGCCGCTGTGTTCCTGAATGTCGGTGACGCGGGAACGGTCAAGTGCGCCGCCGCAGGCCTTTTGCAGACTCTTGCTGATGGGGTGCGAGGACGCGCACTCGGCGAGCGCCGCGTATTCAAGCAGCTTTTCCTGCGCCATGGGGCTGTGGTGGACGGCGCTGACCTCGAAAACGCCCTGTGTGAGCGTGCCGGTCTTGTCGAACACGACGGTCCTGGTCTGGGAGAGGGCTTCGAGGTAGTTGGAACCCTTGATGAGTACGCCCTCCTTCCCTGCGCCGCCGAGACCGGCGAAGAAGCTCAGCGGAATGCTGATGACGAGCGCGCAGGGGCAGGAGATGACGAGGAAGGTCAGCGCGCGGTAGACCCACACGCCCCAGCCCGCGTCCGCACCGGTAAGCGTCAGGACGAGTGGCGGCAGAAGGGCGAGGGCAAGCGCGCTGTAGCACACGGCGGGCGTGTAGACCTTGGCAAAGCGGGAGATAAAGCTCTCGGAGCGGGATTTGTGGCTGCTGGAATTTTCCATCAACTCCAGAATTTTGGAGACGGTGGATTCGCCGAACGCCTTGGTCGTGCGGACCTTCAGAACGCCGGTCATGTTGATGCAGCCGCTGATGATCTCGTCGCCCGCACACACATCGCACGGCAGGCTCTCGCCGGTGAGCGCGGCGGTGTTGAGCGTGGAGACGCCGCTCTCCACCACACCGTCGATGGGGACCTTTTCGCCCGGCTGGACGGTGATGACCGTGCCGACGGCGACCTCGTCGGGATCGACCTGCTCAAGCGATCCGTCCCGCTCGATGTTGGCGTAGTCGGGGCGGATGTCCATGAGCGCGGTGATGCTGCGGCGGGACCTGCCGACGGCGTAGCTCTGGAACAGCTCGCCGATCTGATAGAAAAGCATGACGGCGACGGCCTCGGAATAATCGCCGCTCTTTTCATAGAGCGCCAGCGCGATGGCGCCGACGGTGGCGACCGCCATGAGGAAATTTTCATCGAACACCTGTCGGTTGCGGATGCCCTTCCACGCCTTGCGGAGAATGTCATGGCCGACCGTCAGGTAAGCCGCGAAATAGAGCGCGGCGGAGACGAGCGCCGACAGCGGAAGAAGCTTTGCCGCGAGGAAGAGTACCGCCGCGGTAAGAATGCGGTACAGCATTTTTTTCTGTTTCTTTGTCATGGGGAAGCCCTCCGTAGAAGTCCGCCCCAAGACCGATCCCCGGGGCGGTGTGATTTACAGGTAGATCTCGCAGTCGTCCTCGACCTTCTTGCAGTTTTTGAGAACGGCTTTCATCACGGCCTTGGGGTCCTGACCGTCGGCAAATTCCACCGTCATCTTCTGGGTCATGAAGTTGACCACCGCGTCCGCGACGCCAGCGGTCTTCTTGGCGGCGTCCTCCATCAGATTCGCGCAGTTGGCGCAGTCCACTTCGATCGCATAGGTCTTTTTCATTGCAAATGCCCCTTTCTGAAATTCGTCGCTTAAACAATTAAGCACTTGTTTAATTCTTGTGGCTGTACTATACTGGGCTTACGGAGAAAAGTCAAGGCATTCGCCGCGTTCTCTGCCGAACGGGCGAAAGGAACTGCCAAACGGGATATTTCCCGCGAAAAGGAGGAACGAAAATGGAAGCATTTGCCCTGCCCCATCAGCACGGCGGCGGCGCGCACGCGGAGGAGCTGGAGCGCTACCTGAACCGGATGGAGGATTTTCAGACCGTTACGCTGGTGTTCCGCCAGCTTGCGGACGCGAACCGCGTGCGGCTGTTCTGGCTGCTGTGCCACTATGAGGAGTGCGTGGTGGACCTCGCCGCCCTGATGGGCATGAGTTCCCCCGCCCTGTCGCACCATCTGCGCCAGCTGCGCGACAGCGGGCTGATCGTCAGCCGACGCGAGGGCAAGGAGGTCTATTATAAGGCCGCGGAGACCGAACAGGCGCAGCTGCTGCACCTTGCCATCGAGCGCGCGATGGAGATCGCCTGCCCCGAGGAGGGCGCGGCGGAAAAAGCGCCGCTGGACGCGCACACGGACGGCGCGGGGTGCAGCGCCGAGCAGCTGGCGGCGGCGCGCGGGGTCCACGATCTGCTGACGGAGGACCTCTCCCGCCGCGTGACGATCGAGGAGCTGTCGCGGCGATTTTTGATGAATCCCTCGACGCTGAAGGAGGTCTTCAAGGCGGTATACGGTCAGTCCATCGCCGCGCATATCCGCGAGCATCGCATGGAGCGCGCGGCGGAGCTGCTGCGCGGCACGGACGAGAGCGTCGCCCGCATCGCCGCGGCGGTCGGCTATGAGAGCGCGAGCAAGTTCTCCGCCGAGTTCCGCAAGGCTTACGGACGGCTTCCCACGGAGTATCGAAAGCGCGGCGGGGATTGATTTTATGCGCCGAGGCGTGCTATGATGCAGAGAAGAGACGAAAGAACGGGAGAGAAAGCGATGGGTATTGTGGTTTTGGGCGCGGTGTTCGTGGACATCAAGGGGTATCCCTCCGATGTGTATATCCCCGGCGGGCGGAACGCCGGACGCGTGGAGCAGATGCACGGCGGCGTGAGCCGCAACATCGTGGAGGACATTGCGAATGTGGAGCTGCAGCCGACATTCATCAGTCTTGTGGACGATACCGGCACGGGCGCGGATGTGGTACGCAAGCTCAAGTCACACAAGGTCAACACGGATTATATCCGCGTGACGCCGGACGGCATGGGGACATGGCTCGCGATCTTTGACAACGGCGGCGATGTGACGGCGGCGATCTCGCGCCGTCCCGACCTGCGGCCCATTCTGGATATTCTGGAGGAAAAGGGCGATGAGATCTTCGCGCAGGCCGACAGCATCGCGCTGGAGATCGACACGGACAAGGAGATCGTAAAGAAGGTCTTTGCCCTTGCCGAGAAATATCAAAAACCCGTGTACGCGGTGGTGTCGAACATGAGCATCGCCGTCGAGCGGCGCGACTTCTTCCGCTCGACGCATTGCTTCGTGTGCAACCAGCAGGAGGCGGGGATCCTTTTCTCCGAGGATTACGACGACAAGACGCCGGAGGAGATGCAGCGCATTCTCGCCGTGCGCATCCGCGGCGCGGAGATCCCGCGCATGGTGGTGACGATGGGGGCGCAGGGCGCGGTGTACGCCACGATCGACGGCGAGGAGGGCTGGTGTCCCGCGAAAAGGGTGGATGTGAAGGATACCACCGGCGCGGGCGACGCGTTCTTTGCGGGCGTGACCATCGGTCTGACCTACGGCAAAACGATGGCGGAGGCCTGCGAGATCGGCACGCGGCTGTCGGCGTCGGTCATCTGCACATCGGAGAATGTCTGTCCGCGGTTTCTGCCGAGCGAGTTCGGCATCGACCCCAGCGGGCTGGAGCATGGGCAGCTTGCGCTGGAGCTGTGAAAAAAGAGGAGAAAGCCGCGGCTTTCTCCTCCTCCTCTTTTTAGAATGTCCTGCCGAGCGCGTCGGCGCGGGCAAAGGCGTCGTTCAGACGGGCGGACGCGTCCGCCCGCTCGTCGTCCAGCCCCTCGGCGCAGAGCAACTCGAAGCGCGGGATGCCGAACATGGCGCACAGCGCCCTGAGCTGGCGCGCGCCCATCTCCATCCATTCCGTTTCCGGCAGCGAATAGTCCCCGCCGCGCGTGGTGACGAGCAGCAGCTTTTCCGCGCGGCAGCGGCCGGCCAGACCGCTCTCCTCGTAGCCGAAGGTGATGTCGCGCATGGAAACGCGCTCGAGGTAGATCTTC
The DNA here is from genome assembly GCA_934553255.1 of uncultured Oscillospiraceae bacterium. Classification (GTDB taxonomy): domain Bacteria; phylum Bacillota; class Clostridia; order Oscillospirales; family Oscillospiraceae; genus Hominicoprocola. Next base: position 50,510 of record CAKTEZ010000005.1, on the reverse strand, counting down.
AGAACGGCGGGGAAAGACAATTCCCAGAACGGCGCGGCGAGTACGATGCGGTCCGCGCGGGCAAACTGCCATGCGTCGGCAAACAGCGGGTCGTCGAGCTTCCCTGCCGCGGCGAGCGCGTCGCGCCGCGCCAATACCTCGGGGTACTGCGGCTCGAGCCGGTCGCGCATCAGGTCGCGGCGAAGGACGGCGTTTTCCGGATGCGCGGCGGCGTAGGCGGATAGAAAGCGCTCGGCAAGGGCGCGGGAGCGCGATGCCTCACCGCGCACGCAGGCGTCCACAAACAAAAGCTGTGCCATGGTCATCTCCTTTGGTCGGAAGGTTTCTCGCTCTCATTATATCCGTTTTGCCGCAGCACGGCAAGCCGCACCGAAAAATTTTCGCGCGGGCCGTTGCCAAACGGCGAAAAAAAGAGTATCCTACTCGCAAAACAAATGCTTACGAGGTGCCGTATGTTTCTGCTTTATATGAACCCCATCCTCATCGCCGCGGCGGTCGTGCCCGCGGTCTTTCTGCTCGTGCGCGTCTACCGCGCCGACCGGCTGGAGCCGGAGCCGTCGGGACTGCTGCTGTCGCTCGTGCTGCGCGGCGTGTTCGCTACGGTCATCGCGATGGCGCTCGAGGAGCTTGGCTCGGCGCTGCTCGGGAGCGTCTACGCGGAAAATACGCTGCCCTATAACATTATCATGTATTTCGGCGTCGTCGCCTTTTCCGAGGAGGGCGCGAAGTATATCCTGCTGCGCCGCCGGACATGGCGCTCTGCGGCTTTCAACTGCCAGTTCGACGGCGTGGTGTACGCCGTGTTCGTCTCGCTCGGCTTCGCCCTGTGGGAAAATCTCGGCTATGTTGCCATGTACGGTCTCAGCACCGCGCTCGTGCGCGCGGTGACCGCCGTGCCGGGCCACGCCTGCTTCGGCGTGTTCATGGGCGTATTTTACGGCCTTGCCAAGCGCTACGACGGCGACGGCGAGGACCGCGCCTCCGCGCGTTGCCGCCGGCTGGCGGTGTGGGTCCCGGCGCTGCTGCACGGCGTCTACGATTTCATCGCAACGATGGAGGACCCCAACTGCGAGTGGGTGTTCCTCGTGTTCGTGCTGGCGCTGTTCACGGTGTCGCTGAAGCTGGTGCGGAGCGGCTCACGCAACGACCGCTACATCGACGGCGGTCCGCTGTTCTTCTGAGCGGGAAAGAAAAACGAGAGGCGAAAGCGGCTGCTTTCGCCTCTCGTTCTTTATCCGTGCCGCGGTTCAATCAAACGCCGTATGCTCCAGACCGTTCAGGCGGCAGAGCGTGTTGACGACGGCGAAGATAATGACCGCGCCGAGGTTGGCGGTGGTGTTGTCCTGATCGAAGCGCGGGGAGATCTCGCAGATGTCGAAGCCGCGGACCTTGCGCGTACGCAGGACATGCTTCAAAAGCGGCAGCATCACCTCCGGATCGAGACCGAGCGACTGCGGGGCGCTGACGCCGGGCGCGAACGCGGAGGAAAACACATCGGTGCAGACGGTGATGTAGGCGTCGCGGCAGCGGTAGAGGAAGGTATCCATGCGCTCTAAAATAGACTCCATGTTGCTGCCCTGAATATCCTTGGCAAGCACATAGTCTACGCCCAGTTCCTCCGCCTTCCTGAACAGGCTCACGGTGTTGCTGTGCTGCTGGATGCCGATGGGGAAATAGTGGTAGGGCGTTCCCTCCGCACGGCACATATCCGCGATCTGGCGGAACATCGTGCCGGAGGAATTGCCCATGTCGTAGGGGCGCAGGTCGAAGTGCGCGTCAAAGTTCACGATGCCGAGTTCCGGCGTTTCACCGCTGTCTCTGAGGCGATTGTGCTGCCCCTGAAAATGACCGAAGGTCGTCTCGTGTCCGCCTCCGAGAACGATGGGAAAAAGACCGCGGCGGAGGATCTCCTCGACCGCAAGGCCCAGCTCGCGCTGGCCCTCTTCAAGCGAAATTTCGTCGCAGACGATGTCGCCCGCGTCGAAGAGCCGGACCTCCCGCGAGAAGGTGCAGGGCAGGTTCGACATCTGGCCGCGCACGAAGTCCGGCGCGAGCGCCGTGCCGGTGCGCCCCTTGTTGCGCGCCACGCCCTTATCGCTGCAAAAGCCGACGAAGGCGAAGCCGAGCGCCCCGTCGAACGGCGCGCCGCCGTCGTTGAGGTCGAGCGGCTGTACCCATTGGTGCCAGCGGAAGGCGTCGTAATCCGTGTCGCTGTCCACGCGGCCCTTCCAGCAGGGCATGGCGCTGACATAATGCTCCAAAAGCATGAAAATGCCCCCCAATCCAAAAATTTACTCGTCCAGCTTGAGGACGGCGAGGAACGCCTCGGTCGGCACCTGCACCGTGCCGAGGTTCCGCATCTTCTTTTTTCCTTCCTTCTGCTTTTCCAGCAGCTTCTTTTTGCGCGTGATGTCGCCGCCGTAGCACTTGGCAAGCACATCCTTACGCATGGCCTTGACCGTTTCGCGCGCGATGACGCGGCCGCCGATGGCGGCCTGCACCGGAACCTCGAAAAGCTGGCGGGGAATGTTGTCCTTGAGCTTTTCGCACAGGCGGCGCGCGCGGGGATACGCCTTATCCTTGTGCGCGATGAAGCTCAGCGCGTCCACCTGGTCGCCGTTGAGCAGCATATCGACCTTCACCAGCTCGCTGCGGCGGTAGCCGGAAAGCTCATAGTCAAGCGAGGCGTAGCCCTTGGTGTTGGCCTTGAGCGCGTCAAAGAAATCGTAGATGATCTCGTTGAGCGGCATTTCGTAGTGCAGCTCGACAAGGTAGGTGTCGAGGTACTGCATATCCTTAAATTCGCCGCGGCGCTCCTGACACATCGGCATGATGTTGCCGACATAGTCCGGCGGGGTGACGATGGTGACCTTGACATATGGCTCCTCCGCGTGCTCGATCACGCTCGGGTCGGGGTAGTTGTGCGGATTATCGACGCGCACCATCGTGCCGTCGGTCTTGTAGACCTCGTAAATGACGCTTGGGAGCGTGGTGACGAGGTCAAGGTCAAACTCGCGCTCCAGACGCTCCTGAATGACCTCCATGTGCAGCATCCCAAGGAAGCCGCAGCGGAAGCCGAAGCCGAGGGCGACGGAGCTTTCCGGCTCGAAGGTCAGGCTTGCGTCGTTGAGCTGGAGCTTTTCCAGCGCGTCGCGCAGATCGGGGTATTTGCTGCCGTCCTCGGTGTAGATGCCGCAGTAGACCATCGAGCGCACCTTGCGGTAGCCGGGCAGCGGCTCGAGCGCGGGATCGTCCGCGCCGGTGACGGTATCGCCGATCTGCGTTTCATGCACATCCTTGATGCTGGCGGTAAAGTAGCCGACCTGACCGGCCTCGAGCTGCTTGGTCGGCTCCAGCCCCAGCGGACGCATCAGACCGCATTCCAGCACCTTGAAGGTCGCGCCGGTCGCCATCATCTTGATCTCCATGCCGGGCTTGATGGCGCCGTCCTTGAGGCGCATATAGACGATCACGCCGCGGTAGGCGTCGTAATAGCTGTCGAAGATGAGCGCCTTGAGCGGGGCGTTCGGGTCGCCCTTGGGCGCGGGCAGATTGCGGACGATGTCCTCAAGCACCGCGTCGATGTTGATGCCGAGCTTGGCGGAAATTTCCGGCGCGTCCTCGGCGGGAATGGCAAGGATATTCTCGATCTCCTCCTTCACGCGCTTGGGGTCGGCGGCGGGCAGGTCGATCTTGTTGATGACGGGACGGATCTCGAGGTCATGCTCCATCGCGAGATAGGTGTTGGCCAGCGTCTGCGCCTCGATGCCCTGCGAGGCGTCCACGATGAGCAGCGCGCCCTCGCAGGCGGCGAGGGAACGGGAGACCTCGTAGTTGAAGTCCACATGGCCCGGGGTGTCGATGAGGTTGAGCGTATAGACCTGTCCGTCCTGCGCGGTGTAGTCGAAGGTGACGGCGCGGGCCTTGATGGTAATGCCGCGCTCGCGCTCGAGGTCCATATTGTCGAGGATCTGGTCCTCCATCTCGCGCGCGGAGACGGCGTTGCACTTCTCCAGCAGCCGGTCCGCCAGCGTGGACTTGCCGTGGTCGATGTGCGCGATGATGGAGAAGTTGCGGATGTTCTTTTCGTTCATAGCGGTTGCTCCTGCATGGTGTTAATGGGAAGAGGGCGTCTGAGCGATCAATTTATTGGCCTGCTCGTCGGCGGTGTGCAGCACCTGCGTTACGCTTTGGGCAAGACCCGGGTAGGCGGCGCTGAGCATTTCCGCGTCCATCGCGGGGAATGCGCCGCCCTCGGCGGCGTGCGCGTCGAGCGCGCGGCGGTAGGCTGTGCGGCTTTGCAGCATCGCGGCATCGCTCGCACCGGCGGAGAATGCCGCCGCGTCGAGCGCGAAAAAGGCGTCCTTCTCCCCCGCGGCGCGGTGCAGGGTGCGGTAGAGCGGGTAGACCGCCGCGCCGAGATACTGTCCCGCCGCGGCGATGGCCTCGCGGCTGTTCGTCTTGCCGAGCAGCTCAAAGAGCAGGCTGAGCGTGTTGACCAGCAGCTTCTTTTGCAGCGTGGCGGCGATGCTGCCGCGCAGGCTGCCCTTCTCGTCGCTGGAATCGTACAACTCCTCGCAGTCGATCAGCCCGCCGTCGCGGTCGAGTGTGCGGCCGAGCAGATAGTCCGCGGAGACATGATAGTAGTCGCACGCCTTCTTCACAAAGGCGAGACCCGGCTCGCGGACGCCGTTTTCATAGTGGCTCAGCAGCGCCTGCGAGATGCCGAGATCGGCGGCCGCCTTGCGCTGGGAGATGTCCTTTTCCTGACGCAGCAGCGCCAGCGTGCGGGAGAAATCAGCGTTCATGTTGTGGTTTCCTTCTTCATATAAATTACAGTCGGTAGAGTATAACAGATTTTATACCACTTGTAAACGGGTTTTCTCAAAATTCAGGGTCATAGCTGCTGCGCTCCCGCGTCTGCCCGTCGGAGGAGGGCTGCTCCGGCTGGGTCGCGCGCAGGTAGAAGCCGCACTCGGAGAGCGTGTAGTAGGGCAGAAAATAGATCTGCACCAGCATGGAGGTCAGTCCGCCGAGCAGCGAGCCGAGCATAATGGCGGGGAAGCTGTCGAGAATGAGGGCGATGACCAACGCCTCGTAAACGCCCAAAACGACGCCGAAAAGCAGGATCCAACCGAAGAAGCTCAGCTGCAGCCGGAAAAGCTGACCCTTATAGCCGATCGTCTGCCGCTTGCTGCGGTTAAGCGCCTCCATCACGCCAAGCTCCGGATTCTGGCAGAGGTTCCAGATGGCGAAGGAGTAGCGGTAGACCGCAATGATGCCGGGGATCACGAAAAGCATCGACCACAGGGCGACAAAAAAGCCCTCGACGATGTACAGGGCGATGACCTTGCCGGCAAAGGTGAAGCCGTCGAAGAGGCTCTCATAGGGCATCTCCTCGCGGCGGTGGATACCGAGGCAATAGCAGATGTAGCCCGCGCCGAGTACCTGCGAGATCAGGTTGAGGAGAATGCCGAAAAAGGAAACGGACGCAAAGGCGGCGCCGACGATGCTGCCGGTCAGGTTCGTGAGCGCGGTGTCGAGCAGACTCAGCACGAGCGAAATGCCGAGAAAGAGCAGGGTGAATTTGATGGGCGGGACCTTCGCCGTGCAGATCAGGTCTTTTGCCTCGCGCTTGATCGCGACGCGGTCGAGCGAGCGGATGGGCATGAGGGCATCCTCCTTTTCTTTGGTGAAAAAAGTATAGCACCCGCGGCGGAATGCGTCAAGCGGGCGTAAAATCCCCGTTAAATGCGACAGAAAGTGAAAAATACGACACTTTGGAAAAAGATATGTCTGGACAACAGGGGTCCGTTGATGTATAATTCTAATAATTGTGGGGTAGTGCGCGCATTGCCCCAAGCAGTAAAAGATGAGGTGAAGACAATGGCACAAGCTTTCTTTGGCGGCGTTCATCCCAACGACATGAAGGCCGCGACGAATGAGAAGGCCATCGAGCAGCTCTCCCCCCCGCCCGCTCAGGTGGTCATTCCCATGTCGATGCACTTCGGCGCACCGTGCACCCCCATCGTGTCTGTCGGCGATGAGGTAAAGGTCGGCCAGAAGATCGGCGAGTTCAAGGGTCTCGGCGCCCCCATTCATGCCAGCGTGTCCGGCAAGGTGGTCGCCGTGGAGCCGCGCCCCTATTCCATGGGCGGCGACATGATGTCCGTCGTGATCGAGAACGACTACCAGAACACCGTCAGCGAAGAAGTCAAGGCTCCCGCAGACCCCAACGCCCTGAGCGTTGAGGAAATGATCGAGATCGTCAAGAATGCCGGTATCGTCGGCATGGGCGGCGCGACCTTCCCCACCCATGTGAAGATCTCCGGCGGCATCGGCCAGGTCACGACCGTGATCATCAACGGCGCGGAGTGCGAACCCTACATCACCGGCGACCATCGCGCCATGCTCGAGCGCACCGAGGAGATCATCGGCGGCGCGAGCTACCTCGTGAAGATGTTCGGCGTGGATAAGGCCGTCATCGGCGTGGAGGACAACAAGAAGAACGGCATCGACGCGCTCAACAAGGTCATTGCGGAGACCAAGGCGCCCGTCGTCGTCGTACCGCTGCACTGCCGTTACCCGCAGGGCGGTGAAAAGCAGCTCTGCCAGGCCATCACCGGCAAGCAGGTGCCTCCCGGCGGCCTGCCCAGCGCCATCGGCTGCGCCGTGTTCAACATCAACACGACCATCGCCATCTTCCGCGCCATCACGACCGGTATGCCCGTTGTGAGCAAGGTCGTCACCGTGTCCGGCTCCGGCGTGATCGAGCCGAAGAACGTCGAGTGCCCCATCGGCACCCCCGTTTCCTGCCTGTTTGATTACTGCGGCGGTCTGAAGGACGAGACCTTCAAGATCATCGCGGGCGGCCCGATGATGGGTATGGCGCAGTACACCTGCGACATTCCTGTTGCCAAGGGTACGGGCGCGATGCTCGCCTTCGCCGCCGACGAGGACAAGACCGTTGAAAATCCCACCTGCATCCGCTGCGGCCGCTGCGTGGAGGCCTGCCCCGTCCACCTCGAACCCCTTTATATGTATATGTACGAGCAGAAGGGCATGATCGAGGAGCTGGAGGCCGCCCATATCATGGACTGCATGGAGTGCGGCGCGTGCGCCTACATCTGCCCCGGCCGTCTGCACCTGACGCAGACCTTCAAGACCGGCAAGCAGAAGGTCAAGGACGCCGCCGCCAAGAGAAAAGCTGCTGAGGCTGCCAAGGCTGCCGAGGCCGCGAAGTAAGGAGGCAAAAGAGAAAATGACGGATTATAAGAACCTGAAGCTCAGAGCTTCCTCCAACCCCCACATCCGCAACGGCGAGGATACGCGCAGCCTGATGCTGGATGTTGTCATCGCCCTGATGCCCGCCCTCCTTTTCGGCGTGTGGCACTTCGGCATCCGCGTGGCGGTCTCCGCGCTCGTGTCTGTGGTGTCCGCCGTGTTCTTTGAGTGGCTCTACCGCAAGCTCCTGCACAAGCCACAGATGATCGGCGATCTGTCCGCCGTCGTCACCGGTCTGCTGCTGAGCATGGTCTGCCCGCCGGAGCTTCCCGTGTGGATGCTCGTGGTCGGCAACTTCTTTGCCATCTTCGTCGTCAAGCAGCTTTACGGCGGCCTCGGCAAGAACTTCCTCAACCCCGCGCTCGCCGCGCGCGCCGCGCTCGTCGCGTGCTACGCCTCCGCGATGACCAGCTGGAGCAAGGTCGACGCCGCCACCGGCGCGACCCCGATGGCTCTGCTCAAGGCGGGCGATATGGATGCGCTCACCTCCGCCTATCCCATCAAGGATATGGCCATCGGCTTCATCAGCGGCTCCGCCGGTGAGGTCTCCGCGCTGATGCTGCTCATCGGCGGTATCTACCTCATCGTCCGCAAGGTCATCTCCTGGCAGATCCCTGTGGCGTACATCGGCACCGTCGCCGTGCTCACCTTCCTGTTCCCGCGCGGCAACGACCCCATGACCTTCATGCTCTACAATGTACTCGGCGGCGGTCTGTTCCTCGGCGCTTTCTTCATGGCGACCGACTATGTGACCTCCCCCGTCACCAAGAAGGGCCAGCTTATTTTCGGTCTCGGCTGCGGCCTGATCACGGTGTTCATCCGCTACTTCGGCTCCTATCCCGAGGGCGTTTGCTACTCCATCCTGATCATGAACTGCTGCACATGGATCATCGACAAGTACACCAAGCCCACCCGCTTCGGCGTTGACAAAAAAGCCAAGAAGGAGGCGGCAAAGTAATGAAGATCGAAGGTAAATTCATTGTTAAGGTCGCGGGTACGCTGACGGCCATTTCCCTGGTCGTCGCGGCGCTGCTCGGCGCGACCAACCGGCTTACCGAGGACAGGATCGCGGCCATCAACAAGGCGAACACCGAGGCCGCGCTCGCGGCGGTCGTCAGCTCGCCCGACTGCGAGTTCCCGCCCATCGAGGAGATCCCGCAGGCCGCCATCGATGCCGCCAAGGCGCAGAGCGGCAAGCTCACCGAAGCCTATCAGGTCGTCGTGAATGGCGAGGACGCGGGCTACGCGTTCAAGATCGTCGCGGGCGGCTCGCAGGGCGACATCGAGATGATCGTCGGCGTGGACGCCGACAACGCCATCACCGGCATTTCCGTGGTCAGCGCTGCGGAGACCAGCGGCATCGGCACCAAGGTCATCGCCAACGAGGCGACCACCGCCGGCACCGGCGCGCTCGATCAGTTCGTCGGCAAGTCCGGCGCGGGTACGCTGGTCGTCAAGACCAACATCGACGCCGTTTCCGGCGCGACCGTGACCACCAAGGGCATCACCAAGGGCGCGAACGCCGCTCTGGCCGCCGCGGAAGCCATGGGCTAAGAAAGGGGGACGAGATCAATGAATTTTAAGAAACAGCTCAAAGACGGTCTTATTACCCAAAACCCCGTTCTGGTGCAGCTTCTCGGTATGTGTTCTACCATGGCCATCACCACCAGCATCTCCAACGGCTTCGGCATGGGTATTTCCGTCCTCATTATCCTGACGCTTTCCAACATCTTTATTTCCCTGCTCCGCAAGATCATTCCGAACGAAGTCCGTATCGCATGCTACATCGTTGTTATCGCGGGCTTCGTCACCATTGTTGACCTGTGCCTGCAGGCGTTCTTCCCTGACATCGCCAAGAGCCTCGGCGTGTTCATCCCGCTGATCGTCGTCAACTGCATCATCCTCGGCCGTGCCGAGGCGTTCGCCAACAAGAACTCCGTCGCCGCCTCCGCGGTGGACGGCATCTGCCAGGGCATCGGCTACACCGTCGTTCTGGTCATCATGTGTGCGTTCCGCGAGCTGCTCGGCGCCGGTACCCTGATGGGCATTCCGGTCATGCCCGCGTCCTATACGCCGGCCCTCATGCTGGTGCTGCCCGTCGGCGGCTTCCTGTGTCTCGGCACGCTGATCGCCGTTGTGCAGTGGGCGCTTGCCAAGAGCGAGAAGAAGGCCGCGGAAAAGAACGAAAAGGAGGGCAAATAAATGAGTATCTCTTCTTTGCTTGCCATTTCCCTCGGCGCGATCCTGACGAATAACTTCATCTTCGCGCAGTTCCTCGGCATCTGCCCGTTCCTCGGCGTTTCCAAGAAGAGCGATACCGCCGTCGGCATGGGCCTTGCCGTTACATTCGTCATGGGCATTGCCTCCGCCGTCTGCTTCGGCGTGAACAAGCTCCTCATTGCGCTCGATCTCGGCTATATGCAGACCGTGGCGTTCATTCTCGTCATCGCCGGTCTCGTGCAGTTTATCGAGATGTTCCTCAAGAAGGCTATGCCGTCCCTGTACACGGCGCTGGGCGTGTATCTGCCGCTCATCACCACCAACTGCGCCGTGCTCGGCGTGGTGCTGCTGAATGTGCAGAACGACTACACCTTCATCGCGTCCGTGGTCTACGGCATTACCGGCGGCCTTGGCTTCCTGCTGGCGATCTACCTGTTCTCCACCGTGCGCGAGCGCCTGAACTTTGCCGATTATCCCAAGGCCTTTGAGGGCTTCCCCATCGCTCTGATCACCGCAGGTCTGATGGCCCTTGCTTTCATGGGCTTCTCCGGCCTGCAGGTCTGGCCCATGTAAGGAGGAGAGAATATGGAAAACATCATTTTTGCCATCCTCGTGCTGGGCGTCGTCGCGCTCGTGTTCGGTCTGATCCTCTCGGTCGCCGCCAAGGTCTTTGAGGTCGAGGTCGATGAGCGTCTGCCCAAGATTCAGGAATGCCTCGCCGGTGCGAACTGCGGCGGCTGCGGCTATCCCGGCTGCGCCGGCTGCGCGGAAGCGATCCTTGCCGGTAAGGCTCCCGTGACCGCCTGCGCGCCCGCCGGTGCGGAGGGCGCGGCGAAGATCGCCGCTATCATGGGCCTCGAGGCCCCCAGCGGCGAAAAGATGGTCGCGCATGTCATCTGCAACGGCGGCGAAGCGTCCGTCAAGAATTTCCAGTATGTCGGCATTTCCGACTGCGTGGGCGCGCTCAAGGTCGCCGGCGGTCCGACTGCCTGCTCCTTCGGCTGCATGGGCTTCGGCTCCTGCGTCGCCGCCTGCCAGTTCGACGCGCTGCACATCAACGACAAGGGCGTTGCCGAGGTCGATAAGGAGAAGTGCACCAACTGCGGCGCCTGCCGTGAGGCCTGCCCGCGCAAGCTGATCGTCGAGGTCCCCTACAAGCAGAAGGTGTTCGTCAACTGCGCGAACAAGAACAAGGGTCCCGCCGTCACCAAGGTCTGCGCCAACTCCTGCATCGCCTGCGGTATGTGCGAGCGCACCTGCAAGTTCGACGCCATCCATGTTGTGAACAACGTGGCTGTGATCGACTACACCAAGTGCCGCAACTGCACCATGTGCGCCAAGGCCTGCCCGAAGAACGCCATCGAACCCATTCCTACTCCCGAGGAGAAGGAGAAGTTCAAGGCCGCGCAGAAGGCCATGGCCGAGAAGAAGGCCGCTGCCGCCAAGGCTGCTGCCGAGGCTGCCGCCGCCGCGAAGACCGCGGAGGCTCCGAAGGCCGAGTAAGACAAGGCATAAAGAAAAGGGACACCGCCTTTTATAGGGCGGTGTCCTTTGTCGTATTCTGCTTTTGCGCCGCCAGCTCCAAAAGCGTCTGGCGGAAGCCGTATTTCTCCGCGAGGGCTTCGGCTGCGCGGAGGTTTCTGTTCCCGCCGTGCCGGTCCTTCACGCAGCGGAGCATAAGGTTTTTGGGGGAATGCGCGAAGTCGATAAATTCGATCACATTCACCGAATAGCCCATGTCCTCCAGCACGGCGGCGCGGATGGAGTCTGTCAGCAGAGCGGAAAAGCGCTCCTGCAGCAGTCCGTGGCGCAGCAGCACATCGAAGTCGCCGCCCTTGTGAATGGTAGCGTTGATCTCGTGCTGGCAGCAGGGGACGGAGAAAATATGCTCTACGCCCTTTTCGATGGCGTACCAGAGGGCATAGTCCGTGGCGGTGTCGCAGGCGTGGAGCGTTACGACCATGTCCACATGGGTGTCCGCGAGCGTGTCGCGCGTCACATCGCTGACGACGAAGCGCAGACCGTCGTAGCCGTACTTGCGGGCGATCTCATTGCAGCGCTCCACCACATCCTCCTTGAGGTCGTAGCCGAGAATGGTCGCCTTGATGCCGCGCTTGACGGCAAAGTAGTAATAGAGGATAAAGGTCAGGTATGACTTGCCGCAGCCGAAGTCGAGAATGGTGATCTCCCGCTGCGCCGAGGCGCGGAAGGCGTCATCCACCAGCTCGATGAAGCGGTTGATCTGCTTGTACTTGTCGTACTTTGCCTTGACGATGCGGAGGTCCGGCGTAAACACGCCGAGGTCGACCAGCGCGGGAATGTTCTCACCCTCGGCAAGAATATACTCCTTCCTGCGGTCGTGCGCCCGCGGTGCGGCGGTGCGCTGCGCCGCCCCCTTGGCGGTGCATTTGTAGCTGCCGTTCGCCCTGCGGATGTACTGGCGCGTCTCCGTCTCCGTGCAGAGGACGGCCTGCAGGTACAGCCCGTCCAGCTCCCGCGCGAACAGCTCCGGCAGCTCGCCGCGCGTCACATTGCGGTGCGTCACCTTCTGCCCCTGCTGGTACTCAAGCTGAAAGAAGGCCTTGCCGCGCAGCGTCATCGGGCGGATCGTCACCTTGGCGCAGCCGATGCGCGCGAGCGGCTGGGAAAGCACGGCCTTGGTGAGCGTGTCGAGCCGCGCGGTCAGATCGTCAAAGACAATGCTCATGCGCCGAACCTCTCTTTGAGGGCGAGGTGGGCGGCGTACAGCTCGTTTTTGCTGTAGGTGTTGTTCTCATCCTTCAAAAGCAGCTTGATGGCGTCCTTCGCGGTGCGGTCGAAGCGCACCATGCAGTCCACCAGAAGCGCCTCCGGCGAGAAGACATGCTCGACCTCGGTGATGAGATAGTCCTCCTCCACCTCGCAGAGGAGAACATATTCGCCCTTGTCGTAGTTTCCCTTGGCGAGCAGTTGGTCGCGGACCTCGGCGGGCGTGCCGCGGAAGGTCATTTCGTGGAGCTTGGTCATGTCGTTGCACAGGCAGAGCTTCACGCCCGCGTTTTCCGCGAGGAAAAACTCCACCGCGTCCATGATGCGCTTGGGGCTTTCATAGAAGCAGTAGGTGCGCGTGTCGCCGCGGCGCATCATCGCCAGCGCGCGGCGGCGGTCCGCCGCTTCGCGCGGGAAGAAGCCAAAGAAAAAGAAGGTCGAAAGGTCGAAGCCGGAGATGGACAGCGCCGTGACCGCGGCGCAGCAGCCCGGAACGCCGACCACGCGGATGCCCGCGTCGATCGCGGCGCGGATCAGCTCGTTGCCGGGGTCGGAGATGCAGGGCGTGCCTGCGTCGGTGATGACGGCGATGCTCTTGCCCTGCCGAAGCTGCTCGATGAACCACTTTGCTTTCCCGTATTCGTTGAACTTATGGTTGGCGGAGAGTTGGTTGGCGCGTATGCCAAGCTTGTTGAGCAGCACGACGCTGCGGCGGGTGTCCTCCGCCGCGACGATATCCGCATCCTCTAAGATCTGGCGGCCGCGCTCGGTCATGTCGCGTGCGTTGCCGATGGGCGTCGCCACGATGTAGAGCGTGCCGAGGGTGTTCGTTCCGTCCATAATGCTCTCCTTAAAACAGCATGACCTGATCGGGGTCGTCGCTTCTTCCGATGGCGCGCAGCTGCTCGGCATTTTTTTCGCTCAGCGCGTCGGCGACCGCCATCTTACGCAGAATGTTATGCACCGTTTTGTCCAACTCCGTTCCCTCGCGGTAATCGGCGGGGAAGATGAAGTCCACGCGCCCGTCCGCGAGCAGCTTCTCCACGCCCGCGCGGTTGCTGCTCTGGTAGACCGCGATGGCCTGCCCGCCGTAGGCGCGCATCATCTTCATGCACGGGACGTCGGAAAGTCCGTCGCCGACATAGACCATGTTGGTGAACGGCACGCGCTTGCTGTCGTCCGGCATGGAGTCGTTCAGCTCCTTGTCGCGGGCGATGTCCAGAATGCCCTTGTTGATGCGGTAGACGAACTGGGTCTTGTTCGTAAAGTTGACGTCGAGCTTCGGCCACGCGGCAAGGCCGTTTTCATCGTAGTAGAACTCACAGGCGTAGATCTGCTTGAACTCGTGGGCAATGCCGCTGCCCTCGATGATCTCGCGCAGGCCGGAGGAAATGACATAATGCTCCACATCTACGCCAAGCGCCGCGCCGTAGGCGGTGACGCGCGAGAACCATTCGCGCACGCCGGGAAACAGCTCGATGGCCTCGCCCGAGCGGACAAGGTGGCTGCGGTCGAGCCGAATGCCCTGCGCGGCGCACTCGCGGATCATGGTGTACATATAGGCGAGCAGACCATCCATTTTGTTCTCCCGCCCGAAGCCGTTGGCCTTGGCCCAGAACTCCGACGGCGTATAGCCGAGGGAGGGAATAAAGGCATAATCCTCCATATCGGTGGTGCAGAGGGTCTTGTCAAAATCGTATAGGAAAGCCACAATGGGGCGCTTCATCATCCTGTCCTCCATACATCAAAAAAGGCGGACGCGCCGCCTTTTTTGAGATCGTCTTATTCTTCTTCGCCGTGATAGTTGCGGCCGAACTTGAGGTCGCTGAGTTTGATGGCGCGGGTGGCGCGGTCGATGAAGGGATTGCCCTCCTCGGCGTCCTCTTCCTCCGCCGCCTCTGGCGCGGGAGCCGGCTCTGCCGGCGTCTCCTCAAGCTTCGGCAGGCGGAAGGAATCCATAATGCTCTTCTCGATCTCGCTCACATCGGCGGCGGGCTTGCTCTCGACCTCCAACGGCGCGGCGGGCGCAAGGTCCATTTCCGGCAGCTCCTCGAGCAGCTTCAGCTCGCGCGTGTAGAGGTCGCGCACCTTGGCGAGAAAGTCTGCCGTTTCCGCCTTGGCGGCGGTCAGACGGCGCTCCTCCTGCGCGACCTCGTCGCGCAGGGAACCGATCTTGCGGTTGGCCTCGGCCTCGGCATTGGCAAGCAGAGACTTCTTCTTCTCCTCCGCCTCCTCGACCATGGTGTTCGCCATCTTCTGCGCGGTGAGCAGCGCGGCGCGCATGGCATCCTCCGTCGAGCGGTATTCCTCGACCTTATCGACCAGTATTTTCATCTTCGCCTTGAGCGCGGCGTTTTCCTTGTAGAGCGAGGTATAGTCGTCGGTCAGCTCGTCCAAAAACTCATCGACCATCGCCATGTTGTAGCCGCCCATGACGGCCTTGGCAAAGGCGCGGTTGGAAACCTCCTGCGGTGTCAGCATTTCTTGCCCCTCCCGTGTGTTACAGATAGAGTCCGCTGCTCTCCAGCTCGTCGATCAGGTCGCCCATGATGTCGACATGGTAGGGTGTGATGATGTAGGTGTTTGCCGCGACCTTTTTAATCTTGCCCTCGCCCGCGTACGCCACGCCGGAGAGAAAGTCGATCAGGCGGCGGGCAATGTCCTTGTTCGTGGATTCGAGGTTGATGACCACCGTGCGCTTTTCCTTCAGGTGGTCCGCGATCTCGCTGGCGTTCTCAAAGCGCTCGGGCTTGACAAGCACGACCTTGAGCTGCGTCGTCGCGTGGATGTTGACGACCTTGTTGCGGCGATCCTCCTCACGGTCGCGGTCGCGATCGCGGCCGCGGCGTTCCTCGGCAAAGGCGCCGGTGTCGCGGGAGCCGAGATCCGGGAAATCGTCCTCGTATTCTTCATCCTCATCCTCGTAGGGATGCGCCCATTTCTTCAGATCATCGATCAGTCCCATGGAAAATTACCTCCCGCTTCAAATCGTGGCATAGTGCCGTGCGCCGAAGATCGCCGTGCCGACGCGCACCATCGTCGCGCCGCAGCGGACGGCGTCCTCGTAGTCGCCGCTCATGCCCATGGATAATATATCAAGTTTATTATCATACAAATTTTCGTTAATGTCAACAAAAAGCGAATGAACTTTTTCAAAATATGGTATGCTGCCGTGCGCCTCCTCCGCTACCGGTGGTATGGTCATCAGACCACGCAGCGTAATGTGCGCCATTGCCTTCGCCTGCTCTGCGGCGGCGCGGACCTCGGAGACGGCGAAGCCGCTCTTGGCCTCCTCCCCGCCGATGTTGACCTCAAGCAGAATGGGCTGGACGATGCCGAGCTTTTCCGCCTGCCGGTCAACGTCCGCGAGCAGCTCGTACGAGCCGACGGACTCGATGAGCGCGACCTTGCCCACGACCAGCTTCACCTTGTTGCGCTGGAGATGGCCGATGAAGTGCAGCGGCGCGCCGTCGTAAGCGTTTTCCGCGAGCTTCTGCGTCATCTCCTGTACGCGGTTCTCGCCGAGCGCGTCGATGCCCGCGGCGATGGCCTCGCGGCAGGCTGCGGCGTCGTTCATCTTGCTCGCGCCGACGAGCGTGATGTCCTCCGGCTTCCGTCCGGCGGCGAGCGCCGCGGCGGCAATGTTTTCGCGCACACGCGCGATATTTTCCCGAATGCTCATGTTATTCGATCACCTTTCCGTCGTATAGATCGTTCGCCGAGACGATGACCTCGTCGCCCGCGCGCAGCGTATAAAGCAGCCGCTGGCTCTCTATGGTCGTTTCCACCTCGACAGGCTTTACCAGACAATAGTCCTCGCCCTGCCAGACCACCTCGACCGGCTTGCGGTAGGCGCTCAGACCGACGCGGCAGTAAACGCCGCTGCCGCCCTCTTCGTCCACGCGCAGGGCGTTTTTGGGGATACGCAGTCCTTCGTAGCGCGCTAGGACGAGTTCCGCGTTCTGCTCGCGCAGCAGCGTGACATAGGCCAAATGGCTGTCTCCGCGCAGGACGACGACGGCGCGGCCGTCCTCCTCGCGTCCGATGCGTTCGACGACTGCGTCAAGGTCAAAGTCCACGCCTGCCGCGGTACGCAGGCGCAGAGCCTGTCCCTTTTGCAGCCGCGCGGCGTCCGCCGCGCGCAGCGTCGTGACGAAGCGCCATGTTTCGCCCGCGATCATGCGTCCCACCGTGGAGCTTGTCCCGTCGGGCGCGATGGCGTCGTACTGCGCGACGGTCATTTTCTCCAGCGCCGCGCCCGTCAGAACGCTTTCATAGCCGTCGGCGACCGCGCTGTAGGTCCCTGCCTTTTCCGCGCGGATGGTCTGCGTGCCGCCCTCCAGACGGCTTGACACCGTGCGGATCTCAGCCTTCAGCTCGTTGATGCGCGCGTCAAGATCCTCCGCGCCATCGTAGGCGTACTCGCGCTTGAGGACCGTGGTTTTCAGCGCTTCGCCCGCGCTCTCGGCGGCTGCCCAGCTTTCGGCGGCGAGCGCGGCGCGCAGCGCGGTGATGTCGCCGCGAATGTCGCTGTCCAGTTTGCGTGCGGTCTCTGCGTCCCGCGCGGCCTCGCGCGCGTAGCACAGCTGCTCGAGCTTCGATTCCAACGCGCGCAGCGTGCGGTGGTCGGCGAGCGCGGTCTCGCTGCGGTAGACCGTAGCGAGCGTGCCGCCCGCGGGGACGCGCTCGCCCTCGGCGCGCTCCAGCTCAAGCAGCGTTTCCTCGCAGTCGACGACCTGCTCCTCGCGCACGAACCAGCCGTTCACCGCGATGGCGTCCTCGCTGGAATAGGCGTAGACCAGCGTGGTGGTCTGCGGGTTCACAAGGTAGCGGTACGCCTGCACACCGAAGTAAAACGCCACGGCGATGAACAGGAAAACGAATATCAGTTTTGTGGAAAGTGACTTTGCTTTCATGGGCACCTCGGGTCCTTGTCAGCCCTCGAAGCCGTCCTCCTCTTCCGCCTCGTGCAGATCGATGGGGTTCAGCGGCGCAATGGTCGAGATGGCGTGCTTGTAGATCATCTGCTGCCGCCCCTCGCTGAGCAGCACGACAGTAAAGCTGTCGAAGCCGGTCACGCTGCCGCGCATCTGGAAGCCGTTGACGAGAAATACGGTCAGCGGTACGCCCTGCTTGCGGGCCTTGGTGAGGAAAACGTCTTGAAGGTTTGCTGTCTTTTTCATGGTGGTATGTACCCTTTCTTTTTATTCGGAGCGGCGCGCCGCCCCGTATAAAATCAGGATACGCCAAGGTTTGTGAGAATTTCTGTCGAAAACTGTAGCGCCGCGCCAAAATCGCGTGAATTTTCCCAGTAGAACCAATGAACATCCTTGTTCCGCCGCAGCCATGTCAGCTGGCGCTTGGCGTACTGGCGCGAACGAAGCTTGATCTCGGCGATCGCCTCGGCCTTGGTGCATTCGCCCGCGAGACAGCCGAGACACTCCTTGTAGCCGATGGCCTGCATCGCCGTCGCCGTGCGCGGAACGCCGCTTTCCACCAACGCGCGCACCTCGTCGAACAGGCCCTGCTCCGCCATTTTGTCCACGCGTCGGTCGATGACACGCTTCATCTCCTCGCGGTCAGCATAGGCAAGGCCAAGATAGACCGGCGCGTAGCGCGGCGGGACCGCCTGCGTTTCCGCGTTGTGCTGCGAAATGGGCTTGCCCGTCTCGCGGTAGACCTCCAGCGCGCGGATCACGCGTTTTTTGTCGTTCGGATGCAGCGCCGCGGCGCTCTCGGGGTCCGCGCGGCGCAGCTCGGCAAAAAGCGCCTCGCCGCCCTCGCTGTCCCAGCGGCGCTCCAGCTCGCCGCGCACCGCGCCGCCGGTCGTGCCGGGGGCGTAGCCGTGTCCGCGCAGGAGCGCGTCGAGATACAGCCCCGTGCCGCCGACGAGAATGGGGAGCCGCCCGCGCTTGAGAATATCGTCCACACACTCCGCCGCGTCCGCGGCGTAGCGCGCCACGGAGTAATCCTCGCGCGGGTCGACGACGCCGACCATGTGGTGCGGCACGCCCTGCATCTCCTCCGCGGTGGGTGCGGCGGTGCCGATGACCATGCCGCGGTAGAGCTGCATGGAGTCGCAGGAAACGACCTCGCCGCCGTGCTGCTTTGCCAGCGCGATACCAAGTCCCGTTTTCCCGCAGCCGGTCGGTCCGACCACGCATACGACCTTTGGCGGCATGGCCCCTCCTTTCCGCGCTTACGCGCGCTTGAACATTTTCTCCAGTTCGTACTTCGTGAGCTTCACCGCCACGGGCCGCCCGTGCGGGCAGAAGCGGACCTCGCCCGACTGCACCTTGTCCACCAGCACGCGCAGCTCGCGCGGGTCGCTCTTCCAGCCGCCCTTGATGGCGGCCTTGCAGGCCATGGTGTGCAGCAGCGCATCGCGGGCGCTCGCGGGGTCGGCATGGCGGCGCTCCGCCAGCCGCCCGCCCAGATCCTCCAGACTGGCCGCCGCGTCCTCGGCGGCAAGGTCGGCGGGCAGGGCGCGGATTAGGATCGCGCCGTCGCCGAAGTCCTCGCACACGAAGCCGAACGCACGCAGCAGCGCGAACTGCTCCGTGACGGCGGCGTATTCCGCCGCGCCGAGCTGCGCGACCACGGGGGTCAGCAGCTCCTGCGTCATGATCGGCTCGAGGTTCGCGCGGAAGCGGTCAAAATTTATGCGCTCGTGCGCGGCGTGCTTGTCGATGAGCCAGACGGTCTTTTCCGCGTCCTCACAGACGATGTAGGTGTCCAGCACCTCGCCCGCGATGCGCCACGGCGCGGCGGTCCCGGCCTCCAGAGAGGTCTGCTCCGCCGCGGGCTCAAGCGCCGCCTGCACCGCGGGGCTTTCCGCGGGGGCAGGCGCCTGCGGCGGGGTCTGCTCTGCTTGAGCGGGGGCCTCTGCCCGCGCGGCGGTCGGCTCCGCGGGCGCGTCGGTATGCGGCCGGAAGGCGGCCTCCACAAACTTCGGCAGAAGGCCGTCGGACGCGGCGGGGCGTTCCGTCGGCGCGGTGCGCGGGACGCAGTCGTTCACGCGCACCCGCCCGCCCAGTTCGCTCGCGGCGGGGGAAACGGCGAGGAACGGCGCTTCCCTTTTCGGCTCCGGCTTGGAGAGCGGTGCTTTGGCTTCGTTCTGCGCGCGCCATTCCTGCGCGCTCATGCTGCGGTAAAATTCCTGCGGTCTCTGCGCGCTCGCCGCCTTCGGCGGCTCGGGCGCGCCGTCGAGGTCGAGCGCGTCGGACGCCGCGTGGAAAACAAGGTCAAAAACCTGCTTTTCGTTCAAAAACTTGACCACCGTCTTGGCGGGGTGAACATTCACATCCACCATATCCGCCGGCAGCGACACATTCAGCACGCAGCCGGGGAACTTGCCCTTCATCAGGCGGTTGGCGTAAGCCTCCTCCACCGCGGCGGTGAGAAGCTGGGACTTGATGAAGCGTCCGTTGACGAAAAAGGTCTGCATTCCGCGTGTGCCGCGTCCCGCGAGGGGCTTTGTCACAAAGCCGTCGGCGGCAAGCTGCCCGTCGCGGCCGTGGACCTCCACGAGCGAGAGGGCGAAGCCGCGGCCCAGCGCGGCGTAGACCGCGCTGAGCGGCTTCCCGTCGCCGGGGGTGTGCAGCTCCTCGCGCCCGTCCTTGATGAGACGGAAGGAGATGTCGGGGTGCGAGAGCGCGATGTGCGCGGCAAGACCCGCAATGGCGGCCGCCTCGGCGCGGTCCTGCTTCATGAACTTCAGCCGCGCGGGGGTGTTGTAGAAGAGATCGCGCACGATGACGCTCGTTCCCTCCGGACAGCCCGCCGGCTCGACGGAGAGCGGCTTGCCGCCGTCGAGGTGCAGCTTCGCGCCGCTCGGCGCGCCCGCCTGTCGCGAGAAAATATCCAGATGGGAAACGGACGCGATGGCGGCGAGCGCCTCGCCGCGAAAGCCGAGCGTACCGATGGCGGCAAGGTCGGCGGCGGTGCGAAGCTTGCTCGTCGCGTGGCGCAGAAAGGCGGTGGGCAGCTCGTCCGGCGCGATGCCGCAGCCGTTGTCCGTGACGCGCAGATAGGTCAGCCCGCCGTTTTGCAGTTCGATGGTGATCTGCGTCGCACCTGCGTCGATGGCGTTTTCCATCAGCTCCTTGACGACGCTCGCGGGGCGCTCGACCACCTCGCCTGCGGCGATGAGGTTTGCAATATGAGGGGATAGCTGTTCGATGTGCGGCATGGTGTTCTCCTTATCCGACTATGGCCCAGAGAGCCAGCGCGTTGACGGTGGCGTGCAGCAGAATGGAGGTCCAGAGCGTACCGGAGTGGTCAAACGCCCACGCGAACACAAGACCCGGCACAAGGTACTGGAGCATGAGGATAAAATAACTCCAGTCCCACGAGGAGAGCGCGAAGGTCCAGACATGCATGAACGCGAACAGCACGCAGGAGATCACATAGGCCGCTACACGGCTTTTTTCCTTCAGGCAGCCGAACACCAGCCCGCGGAACAGCACCTCCTCCACAAAGGGGGCGAGGAACACGACGATGAGCGCCGTGAGCCGCGGGGCGGCGTTGATGGACGCGGCAATGGTCGTGTCGTTGAGGTTGGTGCGGCTGTTGAACAGTACATTCGCCACACGGTAGAACAGCTCGTTCGCGCCGTAGAACACCAGAAGCCCCATGCAGAATGTGGTCAGCGCGCGGTTCACGCCGCCGAGAAAGCGGCTGGTGGTGTGCGCGAGAAACGAATGGAACAGCAGCAGCACGACGGCGAAGAGTACATAGTAATAGATGATGTTCGCCAGCGAGTCGCTGATCTTCGTGTCGAGCAGCACCTCGACGATGGCAAAGATCTTGTTGGCCAGCAGCGGCAGCACGAGAAGATAGACGACGAAGAAAATCGTTCCCGCGATGCGCTCGGTCTGGTTCATGTGGGAGGATGCGGCTTTTTTGGCCATGTCCGGTCCCCCTTTCTCTCTTTCTTGGGGTTTAGTCCTGTAATTTCTTTTTCAGCTCGTAGAGCAGCTGCATCGCCTCGATGGGCGACATGGTGTCCGGCTGGGCGCGGCGCAGCGCGTCGAGTACCTCGGCCTCGCCGATGGCCTCCAGACTGACCTGCTCGCGCTCTTGCCGCGGCGGGATGTAGCTGCCGCCCGCCTCCAGCTCCTCAAGTATTTTCTTCGCGCGGGAGACGACCTCCTTCGGCAGTCCCGCGAGCTTGGCGACCTCAATGCCGTAGCTGCGGTCCGCTCCGCCGGAGACGACCTTGCGGAGAAACACAAGGTCCTCGCCGCGCTTTTTGATAGCGATGCTGTAATTCTTCACGCCGGGGAGCGTCCCCTCCAGCTCGGTCAGCTCGTGGTAGTGCGTGGCGAAGAGCGTTTTCGCGCCCAGCCGTTTGCGGTCGGCGCAGAACTCCAGCGCCGCGCGGGCGATGCTCATGCCGTCGAAGGTCGAGGTGCCGCGGCCGATCTCATCAAGAATGAGAAGCGAATGCGGCGTCGCCTGATGCAGAATGTCGGAGACCTCGCTCATTTCGACCATGAAGGTGGACTGTCCGCCCGCGAGGTCGTCGCTCGCGCCGATGCGGGTGAAGATGCGGTCCACCACGCCGATGCGCGCGGCGCGCGCGGGGACGAACGAGCCGATCTGCGCCATGAGCGTAATGAGCGCGACCTGGCGCATATAGGTGGATTTGCCCGCCATGTTGGGTCCCGTGATAATGGCGACGCGGTTCTCCTTTTCGCCCATGTAGGTGTCGTTCGGCACGAAGAGGGAGTCCTTCAGCACGCGCTCCACGACCGGATGGCGGCCGTCGTGGATCTCGATCACGCCGGACTCGTCCACCACGGGGCAACAGTAGTTGTTCTTCCCCGCGACGTCCGCGAGCGAGACAAGGGCGTCCAGCTCCGCAACGGCGGCGGCGGTGCGCTGAATGCGCTCGGCGTTCGCGCAGACCTCGTCGCGCAGGGCGGAAAACAGCTCGTATTCCAGCGCGTTCACGCGCTCGCCCGCGGTCAGGATATCCTGCTCCAGATCCTTGAGTTCCTGCGTGATGTAGCGCTCGCCGTTGACCAGCGTCTGCTTGCGGATATAGGTGTCGGGTACCTGATCCTTGAAGGAATTGGAGACCTCGATATAGTAGCCGAAGACCTTGTTGTAGCCGATCTTGAGCGTGCGGATGCCCGTGCGCTCCTTCTCCTGCGTTTCGATGGAGGCGAGCAGCCCCTTTCCGCCGGAGAGAATGTCGTGCAGGCGGTCCACCTCGGCGTGAAAGCCCTTGCGGATAAACCCGCCCTCACGCACGGAGAACGGCGGCTCGTCCACAAGGGTCTCCGCGATGCGCGCGGCGACATCCTCAAGCGGGTCCAACTCCCCTGCCAGCTCGCCGAGCCGTCCGGCGGCGAAGCGCGCGAGCTGCACGCGCACGGCGCGAAGCTGCTCGATGGAATTGCGCAGCGACACAAGGTCGCGGCCGCCCGCCGTGCCGTAGACGATGCGGCCGATGAGCCGCTCCATATCGCTGATGCCGGAGAGGGCGAGCCGCATCTCCTCGCGCGCCACCGTATCGTTCACCAGCGCGCCGACGGCGTTCGAGCGGCGCGTGATGGCGGCCACCTCGCGCAGCGGGCGCTCCAGCCACGCTCGCAGACAGCGCGCGCCCATGGCGGTTTTTGTCTTGTCCAGCACCCACAGGAGACTGCCGCGCTTTTCCTTGCCGCGGAGCGTCTCCGTCAGCTCCAGATTGCGGCGGGCGGAGAGGTCTAATTCCATGAAGCGGCCCTGCTCGTAATAATCGAGGTCGCTGATGTAGGAAAGATCGCTTTTCTGCGTCTCGTGCAGATAGCTCAGAAGACCGCCCAGCGCGAGCGCCGCGGCGGGATTATTGCGCGGGAGAGAGGCATAGGCGTCTTCGCCGTACTGCGCGCGCACGGCCTTTTCCGCCGCCTTCAGGTCGAAGCGCGCGTCGCCGCGCTCCACGCGGCAGGAAAGCTTGTCGGTAAGCAGCGTTCTCAGCGTCTCGTCCGCATACGCGCCCGCGCTCAGCACCGCCTCGGCGGGCGAAAAGCGCGCAAGCTCGTTCCGGAGATGCTCCCCGCGCTCCGCGCCGGAAAAGGCGGTGACATGCGTGTGGCCCGTGGACATATCGCAGAACGCCGCGCCCGCGTTCTGCTCGTCGAGAAACACGCCGCACAGGAAGTTGCCGCGCCGGTCGTCCAGACACGCGCTGTCGATCACCGTGCCGGGGGTCACGACGCGGATAATATCGCGCTTGACAAGACCCTTGGCAAGCGCGGGGTCCTCCGTCTGCTCGCAGATGGCGACCTTGTAGCCCTTGGCGATGAGCCGCGCGATGTAGCCGTCGCTCGAATGGTACGGAATGCCGCACATCGGCGTTTGCTCCTCGGCGGACTTGCCGCGGTCGCGCGTGGTGAGGACAAGGTCCAGCTCGCGCGCGGCAAGCTTCGCGTCCTCGTTGAACATTTCGTAAAAGTCGCCGAGGCGGAAAAAGAGGATCGCGTCCTTATTCTGTTCCTTGATCTCAAGATACTGGCGCATCATCGGCGTGATCTCAGCCATGTCGTTCTCTCTCTCTCTCTCTTTCTGAAGTCTTGCGGCGGTCAGATGGTGAAGGTGGTCCCCGTCGCCATGTAGGAAAGGCGGTCGCCCAGCTTTTCGCGCAGCCATGCGTAGGCGTCGTCGCCGGTGCAGTGACCCGTGACATAGCGGGCGCCTTTCCGCGCGCGCAGACGCTCGCCCACCGCGTCCACAAGGGACCTTGGCTCGCTCTGCCCGAGCGAAGGGTTGTAGAGGTGGAAGCCCGCGAACACCGCGTCCGGCGCGCGGCCCAGAATATCCTCGGCGCGGTTCAGAATGTTCACGATGCCGCTGTGGGCGCAGCCCGCGAAGAGTACCGTTTTCCCATGCTCCGTCACCAGCAGGTCCTGCTCGTGGCGGAAGGTGTCGCGGGGGTAGCTCTCTCCGACCTTTTCGCGCAGCGTGGCGTTCGCCTCGCTCAGAAGCTCGTGCGTCCGGATGCCGGAAAAGAGCGTCAGCTCCTCGTCGATCCTCGTCACGCCCTCCGCCATCACAAAGCGGTCGGCGTACGCATGCAGCTTGGGGTCAAGGCCGATAAACTCGCACTTTTCCGGCGTCACGACATAGTAATCGCCGAACGCCTCCTTTTGCAGGTAGACCCTTGCGGTGCGGTTGCCCGCAAGAAAGGTCAAAAGTCCGCCGCAATGGTCGTTGTGCGCGTGGGAGAGAAAGGCGACGTCCACCTGTGTCAGGTCGATGCCGAGCGCCCTCGCATTCTCCCAGAACGCGTCGCTCGCGCCGGAGTCAAAGAGGATCTTGTGCGTTTCCGTCTCAACATAGAGGGAAAGCCCATGCTCACAGCGGAGCGTATCGCAGGCGGTCTTGTTTTCTAAGAGAGTGGTGACTTTCATTTCGTTTCCTCCGCCGCTCCGTAGAGCGCCCATGTGTTGCTGCCCGAAATTTTCGCCGCGGCGAATGTGCCGATGAGGGCCTTATCGCCCCGCATACGCACAAGGCGGTTGCCCTCGGTGCGCGCGGAGAGCGGGAATTCCGCGTCGTCGCTCTCGCCTTCGACGAGAACACGGACGGTCCTGCCGACGTAGGCGGCGTGCTTTTCCGCGCTGATGGCGTTCTGCGCGGCGCAGAGCGCGTCGAACCATTTCTGCTTTTCCGCGCGCGGCGTGGGGTCGTCCATCTTTGCCGCGGGCGTACCCGGGCGCGGGGAGAAAATGAAGGTAAAAAGCGCGTCGAAACGCACCTCGTTGATGAGACTCACGGTGTCCGCCGCCTCCGCCTCCGTCTCGCCGGGGAAGCCGATGATGACATCGCTCGTGAGCACAAGGTCGGGCATGACCCTGCGGGCGTAGCGGATCAGCTCGAGATAGCCCGCGCGGGTGTAGGGGCGGTTCATCGCGCGCAGCACGCGATCGTTCCCGCTCTGCACGGGGAGATGAAGCTGGTGGGCGACATGGCGGCTCGCCGCCATCGTGTCGAACAGCTTCGGCGTCGCGTCCTTGGGCTGGCTGGACATGAAGCGCAGCCAGTAGTCGCCGTCGATCCGGTCGATCTCGGCGAGCAGGTCGGCGAAATCGTACCCCGTGCCGAGGTCCTTGCCGTAGCTGTTGACATTCTGGCCGAGGAGCGTGATCTCCTTATAACCCGCCGCGATCAGCTCGCGGCATTCCCGAAGGATCTGCTCCGGCTCGCGGCTGCGCTCGCGGCCGCGGACATAGGGGACGATGCAGTACGAGCAGAAGTTGTTGCAGCCGTACATGATGCTCACCCACACGCTCACGCCGCCGGCGCGGTAAACGGGAATGTCCTCGGCAATGCGGCCCGGCTCGTCGTCGATGGAAAAGACGCGTCCGCGCTCGGTATAGACGCGGTATAAAAGCTCCGGAAAGCGCCACTCCGCCTGCGGGCCGAGGACGAGATCGACATGGCGGTAGCTGTTTTTCACCTTCTCCGCCACGCGCGGCTGCTGCGCCATGCACCCGCACAGACAGATGATCTGGTCGGGGTTCGCCGCCTTGGTGTGCGTAAGTTGGCCGAGCGTGCCGTAAACCGTTTTCTCCGCGTTCTCGCGGATGGCGCAGGTGTTCATCAGCACGATGTCCGCACGGGCGGTATCGTCGGTGAACTCACAACCCATCTCCCGCAGCATACCCATCAGCCGCTCGCCGTCCGCCACATTCTGCTGGCAGCCGAAGGTGTGAACATACGCCAGCGGCTTCGCCGCGCGGCGCTCGTGCAGCGCGCGGACCTTCTCCATAAATTCCTTCTGCCGCGCCGTCTCCTCGGCGCTGACCAATGTTTCTTTTCGTTCCAAGGGCCTATCCTCCGAATAGTATACTTTAACTAATAGAGTATACCATAAAGCCTGCGCCGTGGCAAGACGGCGCGGCAGAAATTTCTTGTCCCCGCCGCGCGGGGGCTTTGTTGCGGCTTTCCCCAAAACGGGGAATTTTTTACACAAACTTTGTGCGCCCCGCCCTTGCAATCCCCGCGGGGGCATATTATAATACTTATTGAAAGCATCGATCGATTTTCAGGAAAGAGAGAAAAAGGCTATGAATTTGTGGCATGATGTCGCGCCCGCGCGCGTCCGTCCGGAGGATTTCCTCGCCGTTATCGAGATCGAAAAGGGCAGCAAGAACAAGTACGAAATGGATAAGGAGACCGGCGCGCTCCGGCTCGACCGCATTCTCTACACCTCCACCCACTATCCGGCGAACTATGGCTTCATTCCCCGCACTTGGGCGGACGACGGCGACCCGCTGGATGTGCTGGTGCTTTGCTCGGAGTGCATCCGTCCGCTGAGCCTTGTGGAGTGCTACCCCATCGGCGTCATCACGATGGAGGACGGCGGCTCGCTCGACGAGAAGATCATCGCCATCCCGTTCCAGGACCCCACCTACAACGCTTATCAGGATATTTCCGAGCTGCCCGACCATGTCGCCAGCGAGATCAAGCATTTCTTCCGCGTTTACAAGAGCCTTGAGGGGAAGGAGACCGTCGTGAGCGATGTACTCAGCCGCGACGAGGCCATCAAGATCATCGTCAAGTGCCAGAACGCCTACATCGAAAAATACTGCCGCTGACGGCAGGGGCAAAATGCTATTCGAGAACGAAAATAAGGGAGAAAACGGAATGAAAACAACACAGCGCACTTTTCCCCTGCACTTGCTGCTTATGTTCACGGCGGTGCTGACGCTTATGCTCTGCATGACGGTGCAGGCAGGCGCGAAATGGACAGTAGTGAATTACGGCTTTGATCCGACAACGGAGTGGGACGGCCAAGAGAAGACTGGCTTGACCTTGTTTTCGCAGCGCGAAAAATACTATTACAGCAACAGTAGTGAATTCTTTTACAGAACAGTATACGGTTTGAAAGACAGCGCGGGAAATGTCGTTCTTCCCGCAAAATATTGGAGGATAGAATATGCCGGTCCGAATCGCCTGATTGTGCGAAAACACACCACAGGCTCAATGTCCTCCTACGGCATAATTGATCTCAAGGGCAATGCAGTTTATCCGTTCGCAGACCAGATGATTGAATACAAGGAGAGTTTGAATCTTTTTCTCGTTGAGAAAAGCAGTCAACCGGAAACTTACGGAAACGCCCTGCTTTTGGATTCTTCTTTCCATGAAGTCGGTCGTTTTCCCAACAACGGCCTTGTAAATGATTGGGGAAAGGGCTTTTTTTACTGGGATTCAAATGATGGTAGCAGTATCAGGACACATGCGCTGTATCGGGTCGAGGGAAGCTCTTTTATCACGATTGCGCCCAAGAGCGAACACCGTATCAAATTGCTGATTGACGGTGAGCTTAAGGAGAGCTACTTTGGTTCAAACACCGAAATCTGCGACCTTTATAATGAAGATGGGAAATGCATTCTCTCCGGCACAACATACCAGTTCGCTCTCAATGTGGAGCGGGGGTATATCATTGCCCAAAAGTTTAAGAAGCCGGAGTACGACAACAATAATTATACTTATACCAGTTGGAATGGTACACGCGTCGACAAAGAAACCGGCGACCCAGTTTGCTATTACGGCTTAGTCAATTTCCATGGAGAAGAAATCCTGCCCTTCGCTTATGATAAAATGGCGTTTACCGAGGATGGCGTAGAATTCGGAAACTGGACGGGCGAACGGAGACTGGAGCAGCTCTCTTACGGCTTCTCTGGCTCTACTCCTCCCACCTACTATGTATATATCTTTGATACCAAAACACTTACCTTTGATGAATTGAAGGAATATCAGCCGAAGCTGACCGATGTTCCCGCAAGCGCATGGTACTATGACGCAGTGCAATGGGCGGCGGACAAAACCATGATCGACGGTACGGCACGCCGCCTTTATCCGGACGACAACGCGCCGCGCGGCGAAGTCATTGAATATATGTGGAAAGCGGCGGGCCGCCCGACGCCGACCGTCAGCAATCCCTTTACGGATGTTTCCGCAAGCGACAGCTATTATAATGCCGTTTTGTGGGCGTATCAGCAGGGCGTTACAACTGGCACGAGTGCTGTGACCTTTGCCCCTGCGGAGACCTGCACCCGCGCACAGGTCGTGACCTTCCTCTGGCGCGCCATGAAGGGCGCGGGGACGGAAGCAGAAAGTGCATTTGCCGATGTGGGCGCAGACGCCTACTATGCATCTCCCGTGGCGTGGGCAGTGGGCAAGAGCATCACGAACGGCACAAGCGCCACGACCTTTAGTCCCGATGCCACTTGCACCCGCGCGCAGATTCTCACTTTCCTCTATCGCGCCTATAATAACTAATCAGTTGAACGGAAAAGACCGCCCGCAGGCGGTCTTTTCTTATGCTGTTTTCGCCGTCTCCAGCACCGTTTCGGCAAAGCCCGCGGCGAAGAGCCGTGCGGCGGTGAGCGCCTCGTCGAGCGAGTTGCCCGCCGTGCCGACCTCCACGAGCAGCGAGCCTGCCGTGACCTGCTGGTTGTAGCGCGAATTTCGCACGGTGACAGGCCGCATGAGCGTGGGATACTTCGCGTACAGCGTTTCCTGCACGGCGCAGGCGAGCTTCAGATTTTCCCGCCAGTTGGGATGCTCCAGTCCGCCGCCGGACGAGCCGATGACAAATTCCAGCTGCGCCGCGGCAGGCTCCTCCGCGCACAGGAGCTTGTATTCGTTCCCCGCGCTGTCTTCCACCGCGTCGCGGTGAACATCGAGGATATAGACGAGACTCGGATACTCCGCGCGGTACTTCTCGATGGCGGTGAGCGAGCGGTTGTACGCGCCGGAATAGTTGGGGTAGTCGTACAGCTCGCGGTCGTGGACCACGCCAAGCCCCGCTTCGGTCAGCACGCGGGCGATCTCATCGCCGACGCGCACCATGTTCTTCGTCTTGTCGGTCGTGCGGTGGTCGTCGCTTGCCTCGTACTCCTCGCCCGCGGGCATGGTGTATGCTTCGCTGCCGTGCGTGTGGATAATGAGGACCTGCGGCCCCTCCGCCGGACAGACCGCGGCGCTCGCGCCGCTGAGCTGCGCCGCGTCCAGCGTACACGCCGAGCCGTTGTTGACATACACGTTCCCCAGCACGGTGTAGCCGCTTGGGTCGCCCGCTCTGAGCGTACGGGACGGCACGCCGTTGTCCGCGCCGCGCAGCACCTCCTGCCCCCGCTCCGGCGCGGTGAGTACCGTTCCCTCGCGATCCTCCGCGCCGGGGGCCGTGTCGTCGGGCGGGAGCTGCAGCTCGCTCGACCACGCCTGCGCCACCTCGCCGCGCGCGTCGGCGAGGATCGGCGTCAGCTCCAGCGCCAGCGACGCGCCGAGCGACAGGCCATCTGCCTCCGCGCTGCCCATTTCAAAGCGCAGCAGCGCGAGCGGGACGCTTGCCTCCCGCTGCCAGCGCTCGGCCGCGGCGGACAGGCTGTGCGCCGTCGCCGCCACGCCGACCGCCCAGAGCGTCAGCGCCGCGAGCAGCAGGAACAGGGCGAGGCGCCGCGCACCGCGCAGAGTGTTTTTCCATGGTATCTTCCGCATGATCTTCACCTCGGGACAAACCTATGCGTCGATCCGCCCCGTTATTCACAAACTGTTTACAGGCGGAGCTATTGACATTGGCGGAAGGTGGTGGTACACTTCGTTTAGCACTCGGGGAGATTGAGTGCTAAATCGATAAGGAGGGCGGAGCGAGATGGAATTGAGCGCACGCAAAAAGCTCATTTTGAAGCGTGTGGTCGAGGATTACATCGCCTCTGCCGAGCCGGTCGGCTCCAAGGCCATCGCACAGGAGATGGGTGGGAGCGTTTCCTCCGCCACCGTGCGGAACGAGCTGGCCGAGCTTTCCGACCTCGGCTATCTCGAGCAGCCCCACACCTCCGCCGGACGCGTTCCCTCCCCCAAGGGCTACCGCCTGTATGTCAACGAGTTGATGGAGCGGCGGAGCCTTTCCGTACAGGAGACCGAGCAGATCAACGAAACGCTGCACGACAAGATGTCGGCAGCGGGCGATGTGATCTCGCAGGCGGGCGCGATGGTCTCGTCCATCGTGGATTATCCCGCCTACGCCGTGGCCGAGGGCAAAAGCGGCGTGACCGTGAAGCGGTTCGAGCTTTTGCCGGTGGACGAAACGAGTTTCATCGTCGTCGTGATGACGGACGACAGCCGCGTGAAGTCCCAGCTGCAGCGCTCCGCGCTCGCGTTCGACCGCGCGCGGCTCACCGATCTGAGCGCTCTGCTCAACACGCACTTCACCAAGCTGTCCCGCGAGGAGATGAGCGCAAAGCTCATGGACCTTTCCGACCAGATCGCGCCGGAGCTGTTTCTGGTGCTTTCCCGCGCGGTGGAATATGCCGCCGAGATATTGGAGGAGGCCGCGCGGAAGGATGTGTTTACGACCGGCGCGAGCCAGATCCTGAAGATCCCCGAGTACCGCGATCTCGACAAGGCGCACGAGCTGATGACATTCTTTGTGGACAACAAGGAAAACCTCCCCGTGCCGGAGGATGACGCACCGCTGAAGATCCTCATCGGACCGGAAAATGTCAGCGAGGCGCTGCGCGACACAAGCGTCGTGGTCGCCAGCTACGACATCGGCGACGGTATGCGCGGGCTGGTCGGCGTGGTCGGTCCGACCCGCATGGACTATGCCACCGTGACCGCCCGGCTGAGTTATTTTGCAGACAGTCTGACGCGGATGTTCAACAAAAACGAGCTTCCGCCGAAGGAAGAGAAGGAGTAAACCATGGCGAAGAAAGATAAGCAGAACGCGCAGCCTGATATTCCCAAGCAGGAGACGCAGGCGGCGGCTGCCGAAGAAAAGGAGCTTCCCCCCGAGGACAAGAAGGCGGAGGAAAAGGCCGAGACCTTCACCGTCACGCGCGAGCAGATGGAGAAGATGGAGGGCCTTGCCAAGAGCCTTGCCGAGGAGCATGACAAATACCTGCGCCTCGCCGCGGAGTACGACAACTACCGCAAGCGCACCGCCAAGGAAAAGGAGGGCATCTACCGCGATGCCAAGATCGACACGATCAAGGGCATGCTACCGGTGTATGACAACCTCGAACGCGGACTGGCGCAGTTCGGTGAGGAGACGGACGATCCCCACAAGAAGGGACTGGAAATGATCTTCACCCAATACAAGGAGGCGCTGACAAAGCTCGGCGTGACGCCGATGGAATGCGTCGGAGAGAGCTTTGACCCCGAGCGGCACAACGCCGTGATGCACATTGAGGACGAGAACTATGGAGAAAACACCGTGGTCGAAGTCCTGCAGCAGGGCTTTATGCTCGGCGACAAGGTGCTGCGCTTCGCGATCGTCAAGGTCGCAAATTGACATTGTTAACAAATAAAATTAAGATAGATTCAGGAGGACAAAAATTATGTCTAAGGTCATTGGTATTGATTTAGGTACTACCAACAGCTGCGTTGCCGTTATGGAAGGCGGCGAAGCCGTCGTCATCCCCAACGCGGAGGGCAACCGCACCACTCCGTCCGTCGTCGCGTTCTCCAAGACCGGCGAGCGTATGGTCGGTCAGGTCGCCAAGCGTCAGGCCATCACCAACCCCGACCGCACCATCTCCTCCATCAAGCGTGAGATGGGCACGGATCACAAGGTCACCATCGACGGCAAGGCCTACACCCCGCAGGAGATCAGCGCAATGATCCTGCAGAAGCTCAAGAGCGACGCCGAGGCCTATCTGGGCCAGACCGTCACCGAGGCGGTCATCACCGTCCCTGCGTACTTCACCGACTCCCAGCGCCAGGCCACCAAGGACGCAGGCAAGATCGCCGGCCTTGAGGTCAAGCGTATCATCAACGAGCCGACCGCAGCCGCCCTTGCCTACGGTGTGGACAAGGAGCAGAGCCAGAAGGTCATGGTCTACGACCTCGGCGGCGGCACATTTGATGTCTCCATCCTCGACATCGACGACGGCGTGATCGAGGTTCTTGCCACCGCGGGCAACAACCGCCTCGGCGGCGACGACTTCGACGAGTGCGTCATGAAGTGGATGGTCAGCGAGTTCAAGCGTACCGACGGCGTGGACCTCAGCGGCGACAAGGTCGCCATGCAGCGCCTGAAGGAAGCTGCCGAGAAGGCCAAGATCGAGCTTTCCGGCGTGACCTCCACCAACATCAACCTGCCCTATATCACCGCTGACGCCACCGGTCCGAAGCACCTTGACCTCACCCTTACCCGCGCGAAGTTCAACGAGCTGACCGCGCATCTGGTCGAAGCGACCGCCGGCCCCGTCAAGCAGGCGATGAGCGACGCGGGCCTGACCGGCAGCGACATCCACAAGGTCCTGATGGTCGGCGGCTCCAGCCGTATCCCCGCCGTGCAGGACATGGTCAAGAAGCTCACCGGCAAGGAGGGCTTCAAGGGCATCAACCCCGACGAGTGCGTGGCCATGGGCGCGGCGCTGCAGGCGGGTGTTCTCACCGGCGACGTCAAGGGCCTGCTGCTGCTCGATGTTACTCCGCTGAGCCTCGGCATCGAGACCATGGGCGGCGTTTGCACCAAGCTCATTGACCGCAACACCACCATCCCCGTGAAGAAGAGCCAGATCTTCTCCACCGCCGCAGACAACCAGACCAGCGTTGAGGTCAACGTTCTGCAGGGCGAGCGCGAGATGGCCGCCGCGAACAAGAGCCTCGGCCGCTTCCATCTTGACGGCATCGCTCCGGCGCGCCGCGGCGTGCCGCAGATCGAGGTCACCTTCGACATTGACGCGAACGGCATCGTGAACGTCAGCGCGAAGGATCTCGGCACCGGCAAGGAGCAGCATATCACCATCACCTCCTCCACCAACATGAGCAAGGAGGACATTGAGAAGGCCGTCAAGGAAGCGGAGCAGTATGCCGCTGAGGACGCCAAGATCAAGGAGAAGGTCGAGGTCCGCAATCAGGCCGACCAGATGGTCTACCAGAGCGAAAAGACCCTCGGCGAGGTGGGCGACAAGATCCCCGCGGACGAGAAGAGCAAGGTCCAGTCCGGCATCGACAAGCTCAAGGAGACGCTCAAGGGCGACGATACCGACGCCATCAAGAGCGCGACCGAGGAGCTGACGCAGCTGTTCTACGCGATGAGCGAGAAGCTGTACCAGCAGACGAACCCGCAGGGCGCGCAGGGCGCAGGTCCCGACATGGGCGGCGCACAGGGCGGCGCGCAGACCGGTCCGGACGGTCAGCAGTATTACGACGCCGATTACAAGGTCGTTGACGACGACGAGAACAAGAAGTAAACGAAACCATGCACGCAGCGGGGACAGTATTCTACTGCCCCCGATTGCGGCGTTTTTAGGAGCATAGTCTATGGCTGAAAATAAGAGAGACTACTACGAGGTACTCGGCGTATCGAAGGGTGCTTCGGAGGAAGAGATCAAAAAAGCATACAAAAAGCTGGCGCGCAAGTACCACCCCGACATGAACCCCGGCGACAAGGAGGCCGAGGAGAAATTCAAGGAGGTCAACGAGGCCAACGAGGTGCTTTCCGACCCCGAGAAGAAGGCGCGTTACGACCAGTTCGGCTTCGCGGGCGTGGATCCGAGCTACGGCGCGGGCGCGGGCGGCGGAGCCTACAGCGCCGGAGGCTTTGACTTCGGCGACCTCGGCGACATTTTCGGCAGCTTCTTCGGCGGCGGCTTCGGCGGCGGGACGCGGGCGAACCCCAACGCGCCGCAGCGCGGCGAGAGCCTGCGAACGAGCGTTACCATCAGCTTTGAGGAGGCGGCGTTCGGCTGCGAGAAGGAGATCAGCATCGAGCGCGTGGAGACCTGCGACACCTGCCACGGAACGGGCTGCGAAAAGGGGACTACCGCCGAGGTTTGCCCCGACTGCCGCGGCACCGGCGTGGTGCAGCAGCGCCGCCAGACGCCGCTCGGCTTCATGTCCACCTCCGCCCCCTGCGGGCGCTGCGGCGGCAAGGGAAAGATCATTCATCAGCCTTGCAAGGCGTGTCGCGGCAGCGGACAGCTCCGCCGCCGCAAGACGCTCAAGGTCACCATTCCCGCGGGCATCGACAACGGGCAGACCATCTCTCTGCGCGGACAGGGCAACGCGGGCAGGAACGGCGGTCCGGCGGGCGATCTGCTGATCGTGGTCGGCGTGCGTCCGCACGAGATCTTCCGCCGCGAGGGTACGAGCGTCCTGTGCGAAGCGCCCATCACCTTTACGCAGGCGGTGCTTGGCGCGGAGCTGGAGATCCCGACCATCGACGGCAAGGTGAAGTACTCCATTCCTGAGGGGACGCAGAGCGGCACGACTTTCCGGCTCAAGGGCAAGGGCATTCCCGGGCTGAACGGCCGCGCGCGCGGCGACCAGTACGTGACTGTTTACATCGAGACCCCGCGCAACCTTAACCGCGAGCAGAAAGAGGCGCTGCGTAAGTTCAGCGACACGCTCGGCGAGAGCAATTACGAGCAGCGCAAGAGCTTCTTCGGGAAATTCAAGCTATGAGAAACGGACGTTTTATCACCGACTACCATTGTCACTCCACTATTTCGCCGGACGGACACAACACCATGCGTGAGATGGCGGAGGCGGCGATGAGACTTGGCGTGGACGATCTGTGCTTCACGGATCATGTGGAGCCGCTGCCGTGGGACCGTTGGAACGAGCCGCCCAAGGCGAAGCACAGCTATGACTGGACGCCTATGCTCGCGCAGTTCCGCGAAGCACAGGAGGAGGTCGGCGAGCGCATCAAGCTGCATTTGGGCGCAGAGTTGGGCGAATGCTCCTTTGCGCCCGACGTGGCGGACAGCTTTCTGGACGACGCGCCGCCGCTGGACTTTACTATCGGCTCCGTGCATTGCTACCGCACGGCGGCGGGCGAGGTCAACGACCTGACATGGATCGAAAGCACCGATCCCGCGGTGTGGTACGCCGCCTGCGAGAGCTATTTTGAAGAGATGGAAAAGCTGATCGACTGGGGGCGCTTTGAGGTCCTCGGTCATCTGACGCTGCCGCTGCGTTGGGCGAAGGAACTGCGCGGCGTGGAGCTGGATTTCGACCGCTACGAGGAGCCGATGCGCCATGTGATGCGGCGCGCCGTTGAAAAGGGCATCGGCATCGAGTGCAACACGAACCGCGGACATCTTCCCCTGCCGGACGGCAAGTGGCTGAGGATATATCACGAGCTGGGCGGCGAGCTGATCACGCTCGGCAGCGACGCGCACACGCCGGAGTATCTCTCCTGCGCGATGGAAGAACGCCAGGAGCTGCTGAAGGCCTGCGGCCTGCGCTATTTTGCGGCCTACGAACAGAAAAAGCCCATTTTCCACAAAATTTAACGATAGGAGAACGAACGATGAAAATTTCTCTCGGCTGCGACCATGGCGGCTACGCTCTTAAGGAACATATCAAGGCATATCTGGAGTCCAAGGGCCACGAGGTCGTAGACTGCGGCACCTATTCCACGGAAAGCTGCGACTATCCCATCTTCGGCGAGGCGGCGGCCCGCAAGGTCCAGAGCGGCGAGTGCGAGCGCGGCATCGTCATCTGCACGACCGGCATCGGCATTTCCATTTCCGCCAACAAGGTCAAGGGCATCCGCTGCGCGCTGTGCGGCGACCCGCTGAGCGCGGAGATGACCCGCCGCCACAACGACGCCAACATGCTCGCCATGGGCGCGGGCATGATCGGCAAAAATATGGCCGAGCGCATCACCGAGGTGTTCCTTTCCACCGCGTTCGAGGGCGGACGTCATGCGCGCCGCGTGGGGCTGCTCGACGCCATCGAGGGCTGAGTGAATTTGCGGTTGATTTTTTGCGCGCAGCCCTGTAAAATGGGCATGACACAAGAGAGAAAGGCGGGTGGAGCCGTATGCCGGCAACAAAAGGATACCACAGCTACCGCGGCAAGGGCGGTGCGGGCAGAGTTGTGCTGGTCGTGCTGCTTTGCCTGATTCTGCTCGCGGCGGTCGGCTTTCTGGCGCTTCAGCGCTATGCGGTGTACGATTCGGACGGGAATATCCGCTTTGAGCTGCCATGGCGCAGCGAAAAGGAGCCGGACGCGTCGGCGGAGCAGGACCCCGCCGTTCTGCCGACGGACGAAAAGGCGGATGTGGAGATCGTCATTGAGGAGCCGCCGAAAACGCAGCTCAAGGAATTGCATGTGCAGGAGCTGGACCAGAGCATTCTGCGCGGCAGCGCGGAGACGGCGCTCGCGGCTCTGCCGGAGGATGTCAACGCGGTGGCGGTGCGCGTGAAGAACAGCGCAGGCGAGCTGCTGTACGACTCCAAGCTGAGCGAAGCGATCGACGCGGGGGCGGTCAAGGGCGGGAGCATCTCCCGCGCGGCCATTGAAACGCTGACTGCGAGCGATCGCTACACCGTCGCGCGCATCAACGCGACGCACGACAGCATCTATTCCTTTGCCCACATGAAGGACGCGGGCGTTCTGCAGCTCAAGCACCAGGGCTACATCTGGTACGACCCCGACAGCACCTTCTATCTCGCGCCGGAGAAAAGCGCCGCGCGGGCGTATATCACCGCCATCGCGCGGGAGTGCGCGGAGATGGGCTTCAATGAGCTGCTGTTTGATGAGTTCGGCTATCCGCCGCGCGGACGGCTGAGCAATGTCGACGAGTCGGCGCGCACGATGACCAAGCAGGAGGCGCTTTCCCTGCTTGCGGGCGAGCTGCGCGAGAGCGTGAAGGAGCAGGGCGTGAAGCTCTCCGTTGAGCTGGACGCGCAGACCGTGCTGACGGGCAGCAACGAAAAGACCGGACAGGTCCTCTCGTCGCTTGCGGCGGAGTTCGACCGCATCTATGTTCCGACCACGGCGGAGCAGCTGCCGGAGCTGCGCGCGGCGATGGAGCCGTATGACGCGGAGCTGGTCCCCATTCTGAGCGGACCCGCCGCCGAGGGCAGCTATCTGCTCGCGGCGCAGAATTGAACATGAAAAAGGAACCGGCAGGCGAGAGCCTGCCGGTTCCTTTTTTCGATGGGGTTGCTTCGTCAGACCGTAAACTGCTCGCCGTCCGCGGTGATGCGGACGATGCGCTCCGCCTCGGCGGGGTGCGCGGCGCGGAAACGGTCGATCGCCTCGAAATGCTTCCACAGGTGCATGGGGAAGACATGGAGAATAGGGACATCTCTCAGCAGCCATTCCAGACCGAGTCCCTCGGCTTCCTCGCCGAGGCGCGGGTCGAGGGGCGCCATGGCTGCCGTGATCGCGGGCGCGATGCCGTTGTCCGCCGCCTCGTCGCGTACGGCGGAAGCAAGCTTTTCGATGGCGGCCTTATAATGGACAGCCATATTATTGCAGTACGCCTTGCCCTCGCTTTCCCAATGCCACCAATTCAGGTCGCCGCCGTGATAGACCATTTTTCCCTCGGCGCGGAGAAGGTAGGCGTTGCCGATGTCGGTGGATTTGATGGCGCGGACGCTCAGCTCTTCGCCCGCGGCTTCGGTCAGCAAAATGCTGTCGGGCCGCAGGATGGTCGTGCGGGCAAAGGCCTCGTCGGAAATGCCAAGCCACCTGCGGCGGCGCTCGGTCAGGCGCGCATCGCGCGAAACGAAGAATTGCGTGAGCGGATATTGCTCCAGCAGGCCGAACACCTTTCCGTCGAAATGATCCTCGTGGCTGTGACTGGAAAAGACCAGCAGCGGTTTTTGAGGATCAAGCGGCGGCAGCGTGCCGGTGTAGTCCGGTGCGTAGACATAGTCAAAAAGCGTGTAGAATTTGTCCCACTCAACGAGAAACGCGCTGTGGGCAATAAATGTGACCTTCATGGGAAAGACTCCTTTGCTCGGGTGCCGCCATTGTAACAGAAAAATACCGTATTGGCAAGGGCGCGGCGTTGTGCTATACTGAGAAAAATAAAGGGAGGACGGGCGCGGATGCTGAAAAAAGCGTACATTGAGATCACGAACCGCTGCAACCTGCGCTGCTCGTTCTGTCCCGGCACAAAGCGAGCGCCGCGCACGATGACGCCCGCCGAGTTCGACCTCGTGCTCGAGCGCCTCACGGGGCAGGTAGAATATGTGTATCTGCATGTGATGGGCGAGCCGCTGAGCCACCCGCAGCTCGCGGAGCTGCTCTCTCTCGCCGCCGCGCGGGAGAGGAAGGTCTGCATCACGACGAACGGGACGCTCCTCGCGCGGCAGACGGAAACGCTGCTCGCCGCACGGACGCTCCATAAGGTGAGCGTATCGCTCCACAGCTTTGAGGGGAACGACGGCGCGCCGGAGCGCGAGCGGGAATACCTTGACGCGGTGTGGGCCTTTGCCGACCACGCGGCGGCGCAGGGCGTTATCGTTGCGCTGCGGCTGTGGAACGAAGGCGGCGCGGAAACGCGCAACGGTGCGATCGAAGCGTACCTGCGCGGGAAATGCCCCGGCGAGTGGCCGGAGCCGCGAAGCGGCAGCTTTCGGCTGCGGGAAAGCCTGTATCTGGAGCGCTCGGGCAGGTTCGACTGGCCTGACCTCGGCGCGCGCGAGCGCGGGACGCAGTTCTGCTACGGTCTGCGCGATCAGCTCGGCGTGCTTGCGGACGGCACGGTGATCCCCTGCTGCCTCGATCACGAGGGCGACATCGCGCTGGGGAACCTTTTTCTCCAGCCGCTCGAGGAAATACTACAGAGCGAGCGCGCCCGCGCTCTGCGCGAGGGCTTCTCGCGCAGAAGGCCGAGCGAGGAGCTTTGCCGCCGCTGCGGCTTTGCGGCGCGCTTCAACCGATAAGGAGAACGATGAACGGACAACAACGGCTCAACGCGCTTTCCGCGCCGCTGCTGGCGTGGTACGACGGGAATAAGCGCGCGCTTCCGTGGCGCGGCGTGCGGGACCCCTACCGCATCTGGGTGTCGGAGATCATGCTCCAGCAGACGCGGGTGCAGGCGGTGCTGGACTATTATGCCCGCTTTATGGCGGAGCTGCCGGATGTGCGTGCGCTTGCCGCCGTGGACGACGAGCGGCTCAATAAGCTTTGGCAGGGGCTTGGCTATTACTCCCGCGCGCGCAACCTCAAGCGCGCGGCGCAGGTGCTGGCAGACGAGTACGGCGGGGATTTTCCCCGCACGCGCGGCGAGCTTTTGAAGCTTCCGGGCGTGGGCGACTATACCGCCAGCGCCATCGCGTCCATTGCCTTCGGCGCGCCGGAGCCTGCGGTGGACGGCAATCTCCTGCGCGTCACCGCCCGCGTCGGCGGCATCGCGGAGGATATTACGGACACGAAGGTGCGCGGGCGCTTCCGCGCCATGCTCGCCGAGAGCATCGACCGCGAGCGGCCCGGCGAATGGAATCAGGCGATGATGGACCTTGGGGCGACGGTGTGCCTGCCGAACGGCGCGCCGCTGTGCGGGAAATGCCCCGCCCGCGCGCTCTGCGCGGCGTACCGGAACGACATGACGCAGACGCTGCCCGTACGCGCGGCGAAAAAACCGCGGCGCGTGGAGGAGCGGACGGTATTTCTGCTCTGGCGGGACGGACGGCTCGCACTTCGCAAGCGGCCCGCCAAGGGGCTTCTTGCGGGCTTGTGGGAGTTGCCCAGCGCCTCCGGCAATCTCGACGAGACCGGCGCAGCCATCGCGCTCGCGCAATGGGGGCTGACGGCGGAGACGCTTTCCCCTGTCGGCGCGGCAAAGCACGTCTTCAGCCATGTGGAATGGGATATGCACGGCTACGCCGCGGAGGTCCGCGGAGAGGACGGAGCATTTCTGTGGGCGGACGCCGCGGCCTTTGCCGCAGCCGCCATTCCCTCGGCATTTCGATATTATTCCAATGCGGCGCTTCGCGCGTTCGCCACACAACAGGGAGGGTCCGAGCATGGCACAGCTTTACTTTAAGTACGGCGCGATGGGGTCGAGCAAGACCGCGAACGCGCTCATGGCGCGCTTCAACTATGAAGAGCGCGGGCAGCGGACGCTGCTCGTTAAGCCACAGATCGACACGCGCGACGGCGACCACATGGTCCACTCGCGCATGGGACTGGAGTTCCCCTGCGTCTACTTCCACGAGATGCGCGGAATGAGCGAGGACGAGCTGAAAAAGAACGCCTGCATCATTGTTGACGAGGCGCAGTTTCTCACGCGTGAGGAGGTCATGTACCTTGTCCATCTGGTGGACGACTGCAACATTCCGGTCATCTGCTACGGGCTGCGCGCGGACTTCCGCGGCGAGTTGTTCCCCGGCAGCTATGAGCTGCTCGTGATGGCGGACAAGCTGGAGGAGGTCAAGACCATTTGCTGGTGCGGCAAGAAGGCGGCGTTTAACGCCCGCTTTGACGAGAACGGCAAGGTCCTCAAGGAGGGCGCGCAGGTCGTCCTCGGCGCGAACGACAAATATATCGGTCTGTGCCGCCGCCATTGGATGACCGGCGACCTTGGCCCCGACTTTGACGGACAGGGGACGGGCGACTGATGGTCTGCGATCTCTGTCCGCGCCGCTGCGGCGCGGAGCGTACGGAAGCGGCGGGAGGAGGCGCGTGCGCCATGCCCGCGGGCATCGTCGCCGCGAAGGCCATGCTCCACCAATGGGAGGAGCCGGTACTCAGCGGTACGAACGGCGCGGGCTGCGTGTTTTTTTCCGGCTGCAATCTCGGCTGCGTGTTCTGCCAGAACGGCAGGATCAGCCATGAGAATTTCGGCAGGGCCATCTCTCCCGCGCGGCTGCGCGAGATCTTTTTCGAGTTGATCGCACAGGGCGCGCATTGCATCGACCTGGTCTCTCCCACGCACTTCACGCCTTGGGTGCTGGAGGCGCTGCAAGAGCCGCTCCCCGTGCCGGTCGTGTGGAACAGCGGAGGGTATGAACGCGTGGAGACGCTCAAAACGCTGGAGGGGCGGGTGCAGATCTATCTCCCCGACCTCAAGTACGCGCTGGAGAAGCCCGCGCGGGAGCTGAGCCGCGCGGCCGACTACTTCCCCGTGGCTGCCGCCGCCATCGACGAAATGGTGCGGCAGGTGGGACCGTACGTGATCGGAGAGGACGGCCTGATGAAGTCCGGCGTGATCCTCCGTCACCTCGTCCTGCCCGGACAGCTTGCGAACACAAAGGCGGTCATCGACTATGTGTCCGCGCATTTCCCGCCGCATACGGTGCTTTTCTCGCTCATGAGCCAGTATACGCCCCAGCCGGACGCGACCGGCGCGCTTGCGCGGCGGCTGAGCCGCGCCGAGTACCGCGCGGCGGTGCAGTACATGACGGACTGCGGCATTACGGACGGCTTCTGTCAGGAGCTGTCGAGTGCGAAAGAGGAATATACACCGATCTTTGATCTACAGGGCGTATAATATTGAATAAAAATTACAAGGAGGAGACGCTATGGCACGCATCAGCAAGGAGAACTACTACCTTGACATTGCCGAGACGGTGCTTGAGCGCGCGACCTGCCTGCGGCGGGTGTACGGCGCTATCATCGTCAAGAACGACGAGATCATTTCCACCGGCTACAACGGCGCGCCCCGCGGGCGGAAAAACTGCGTCGACCTCGGCTTCTGCACGCGCGAGGAGCTGCAGGTCCCACGCGGCGAGCGGTACGAGCTGTGCCGCAGCGTTCACGCCGAGGCGAACGCCATCATTTCCGCCTCGCGGCGCGACATGGTCGGCGGAACGATCTACCTTGTGGGCCGCGACGCGCGCACGGGCGAGCTGCTGCACGACGCGACGAGCTGCGCCATGTGCCGCCGTCAGGTCATCAACGCGGGGCTGGAAAAGGTCGTTATCCGCCGCACGGAAACGGAGTTTGAGGTCGTGCCTGTGCAGCAATGGATCGAGGAGGACGACTCCCTGCCGGAAACGGAATAAGAAAAAAGGAAGCCATTCCGTTTGGAATGGCTTCCTTTTTGTAAACAGAGTGCCTTATTCGGTGACGAAGGGCAGCAGAGCGATCTGACGGGCGCGCTTGATGGCCTCGGTCAGCTGACGCTGATGCATGGCACAGGTGCCGGTGGTCCTGCGGGGCAGGATCTTGGAGCGCTCGGAAATGAAGCGGCGCAGCTTGGCGGCATCCTTGTAGTCGATATATTCGCACTTGTCAACGCAGAACTGGCAGACCTTGCGGCGCTTGCGATTGGCGGGAGCACCGGCGCGAGGGGTCTTGTTTTCGCGTTCCATAGCCATGGAAGTATCCTCCTTATTAGTATTGGGTCAGAACGGGAGCTCCCCGTCCTCTTCGATCTCGGCGAAGCCGCCGCCCGCAGGGGCGGAATAGGTGGAAGCGGGAGAGCCATAAGCCGGAGGCGTATCGCCGCCGGAGGCTCCGTCGCGCTTGCTGTCGCCGAAATACACGTTGTCGGCAACGACCTCCGCGCTGCGGCGGTTGTTGCCGTCCTTATCCTTCCAGTCGCGGATCTGGAGCCGGCCCTCGACCACGGCCATGCGGCCCTTGGCCATATACTGGCAGACAAATTCAGCGGTCTGGCGCCAGGCAACGACGTCAATGAAATCCGTCGCCTTTTCGCCGCTTTCGCGGTTTTTGAAGTCGCGGTCCACGGCGAGGGAGAAGGAAGTCACGGCCGTTCCGGTCTGCGTGCGGCGCAGCTCGGGGTCACGGGTCAGACGGCCCATGATAACGACGCGGTTGAGTGACATGTTCTTTCCTCCTTATTCGTCCTTGCAGACGATCATGGAACGGATAACGCCGTCGGTAATGCGAAGGATACGGTCCAGCTCCTTGGGGAACTCGGGCGCGCTGGTGAAGGAGATCAACACATAGTAGCCTTCGGTAATGTAGTTGATCGCGTAAGCGAGCTTGCGCTTGCCCCACTCCTCCACTTCCATCGCGGAGCTGTTCTGCTCCACCAGGGTCTTGAACTTCTCGGTCAGCGCGGCAACGCCTTCCTCACCCTGTGCGGGGTCGATGATGAAAACGACCTCATAGTTAGCGGAAATCTTAGCCAATTTCTTGCACCTCCTTTTGGACTGATGGCCCACACGCCTTCGTGTGAGCAAGGATATACCTGTGGACAGACCACAAGCTCTACTATTATACAAAAAAAGAACGCAAAGTCAAGCCTTTGTCCCGCTTTTTCCGAAATTTTCCGCTGAAAGGGCATTTCGCGGCTCCGGTGGTCCGCGCGGAACGAAGATCGCCCGCGTTTCTCCGTCTTGACAGGGGAATACTTTGGCAGTAAGATAATGCCCGCCATTCGGCGGAACGGCGACTGGAGAGGTGCTTATGGACTACTATCTTTTGACCAATCTGGCGGCGGAGATCGGCTACGATCTCGCCGTGAGCGGCGCGGAGACCTTCCGCGTGGAGGAAACGATGCGGCGCGTGCTGTGGGCCTACGGTGTGGAGTGCGAGACCTTTGCCATTCCAAACTGCGTCATGGTCAGTCTGGAGGCGGACAACGGCAAGCCGCTGATGGTCATGAAGCGCGTCGGCTTCCACGGGAACGATCTGGACGCGGTGGAGCGGCTCAACGCGCTCTCGCGCCGCATCTGCGCGGAAACGCCGGAACCGGCTGAGGCCGCGGCGTGGCTGCGCGAGACGATGGCCTCCCGCCGCCGCTACGGGACGCCGCTTTATTACCTCGGCAATTTTCTCGCCGCGGCGGGTTTCTGTCCCGTGTTCGGCGGCACGCTGCGCGACAGCCTGTGGGCGGGCCTGATGGGTCTTATCATCGGCTTTGTGACGCGCTGGCTCGACCGCGTGGAGGTCAACCCGTTTTTCAGCACGATCGCCGCCGCGTTCGCCATGGCGACGC
The DNA here is from genome assembly GCA_934553255.1 of uncultured Oscillospiraceae bacterium. Classification (GTDB taxonomy): domain Bacteria; phylum Bacillota; class Clostridia; order Oscillospirales; family Oscillospiraceae; genus Hominicoprocola. The sequence continues at coordinate 6,646 of CAKTEZ010000005.1, read as the reverse complement.
CCGCGTATCTGGCGGCGGCATTCGGCTGGGCGGACTATCCCGACGCGGTCATCATCGGCGCGCTGATGCTCCTTGTCCCGGGACTGCTCATCACCAACTCCATGCGCGACATTATCTATGGCGACACGAACTCCGGCATCAACCGCGTGGTGCAGGTGCTGCTCTCGGCGCTCGCGATCGCGATGGGGACCGCGGCGGCGTGGCACATCACTGCGCCCATTTACGGCTGGACGACGGCCAGCATGCTCAGCTATCCCGTGTGGGTGCAGGGCCTTGCGACCGGCGTGGCCTGCACGGGCTTTTTCCTGCTCTTCAACGTCCATGGCTGGGGCAGCATTCTCTGCGCCGCGGGCGGCGTACTCACATGGCTGACGTATCTGCTGTGCCTTTCGCTCGGCTGCGGCACATATGGGGCGAATTTTTTTGCCACGGCGGTCGCCGCCGCCTATGCCGAGGGCATGGCGAGAATGCGGAAATATCCCGTCACCTCGTATCAGGTCATTTCCATCGTGCCGCTGCTGCCCGGCGCGGGTATCTATTATACGATGAGCTTCGGTCTGAACGGGAGCGTTCAGCTCGCGCTGCACAAGGGCCTGCAGACGGCGGGCATTGCCGGGAGCATCGCTGCGGCGATTTTACTCGTTTCCTCGCTTGTGCGGCTGCTCGCAATGCTGCGCGGCCGCGGAGCGAACCGGTAAAGCATACGGAAAAACCGAGAGAGAGACACGCATAAAGCGTGTCTCTTTCTGTTGTGCTTGGATCACAGGATCAATCCTGCGTCATCCACCAGTCATCCAAAAGCGCCTGATAGCGCTGCGCGCGCCACAGGAAGGTGACGATCTGACCACGGGTGCAGGTCTCGTTCGGACCGAACCGGTTGGCGCTCACGCCGTTGGTGACCTTGGCGAACACCGCCCAGTTGACCGCGTTGGCATAGGGCGCGGAGGCGGACACGTCGGTGAAGCCCGTCGAGAGGAACTGCCCCATCGCGTCGGCGCCGGTACCCTTGTAGAGGTAGGTGACGGCTTCGCTGCGGGTGCAGGGGGTGTTTCCGTTGAAAACGGCGTCGGAGAACATACCCTTTTCATACGCCCAGAGAGCGGGTTTATAGAAGAAGCTGCTTGGCTTCACGTCGGAGTAGGGATTGGAAATGGTCGGTTCCGGCGAGCCGACGGCGCGCCAGACAAAGGTGAGGATCTGGCCGCGGGTGCATTTCTCGTTGGGGGAGAAGGTGGTGCCGTCGCCGGTGCCGTTGGTGATGCTGCGCTTCACCGCCCACAGAACGGGGTCGGCAAAGTAGTCGGCGCCCTTCACGTCGCGGAAGCCGCCCACGGTCGCTGCGGCGGGCTTCGTAAGACCCAGCGCGTCTTCGGGGTGGGACTTGAGGACCTTGCGCCCCAACTTCGCGGAATTCTGCCATGCGTCGCCGGAGACGACCTTCACGCCGTTGTGCGTGCGGTTGCCCTTGAGAGAGCTGTAGCCTTCGCTGGTGGAGGCAATGTCGTTCGCAGACGAATCGGTGCCGCCCTTTTCCGCCATGGAGTCCACCTTCAGCGTACCCACGCTGTAGCAGTTTTCGATGAAAACGTCCACATACGCATAACCCAGCAGACCGAACGCCATGTTGCCGGTCATGTTGCCGGTGTTGTAGCAGTCCTTGAGGTAGCTGGTACCCGTGCGCGTGTAACCGTAGACGCCGGGCAGATCGCCGTGGTCCTGCGTGTCGACGATGCCGCAGGCCATGGAGTCCAGCGCCACGCCGGCGGAGAAGGGAACGGTGATGTCGCCGGTGTTGAAGCAGCGGAAGATCCAGCAGTAGGTGATGCTGTTGGCAATGCCGCCCGCCTGCACGCGCTTTTCACCCACGCCCGCGCCGTCGAAGGTGTTGACGGTGATGGGCGAGGCGTTGTAGCAGTCCACAAAGGCGGAGTTGCCGACATTGGACACCAGGCCGCCGACATAGACCTGCGGCGCGCCGCCGCCGAGCTGCACGCGGATGCTGCCGCCGGAGGCGTAGCAGTTGGAGACACGCGAGTTGGACATGAACGCGCTCAGCGCGCCGATGTCGATGTGGACATTGTTGGCAATGTCCGTATAGCTCAGGTCGATGGTATAGTTCACGATGCCGAGATCCCAGATGTTGTTGTACGAGTCGTTTTCGTAAAGCTTATCCTGGTGCGCTTCGTAGATGAACTCGGAGTTCCAGATGTTGTTGAACAGACCGTAGCAGCGGTGGACGAAATCGCCCTCGTTGTAGAGCTGCCCGCGATGATCCACGATGGTCATGCCGGAGATAACATGGCCGTTGCCGTTGAGAGAGCCGGTGAAGCGAACGCAGTCGCGGCCGTTGTACTCGTAGGCGGGGTTGCCGCCGAGAGGCGTCCAGTTGCCCCACGAGGAGAGGTCGATGTCGGCAATGAGCTTGTAGTGCTTATCCATTCCGCGGCGCACCGCGTTGAGCTGGTCGGCGGTGGAGATAAGGTAGGGGTCCTCCTTCGTGCCGGAGCCGCCCGCAAAGGAGTAGTCGCTGACTCTCCACACGCCGGGGGCATCTGCCCATGCGCCGGTATTTGTGCCGCCGCCGGTCGTGCTGCCGGAGGAGTCGTCGGTCGTGCCGCCGGTCGTTACGCCGGTGACGCACGCGGCGGGAACGAAGCCGAGCCGGTTGCCGCAGCCGACAAGATACCACTGCCCCGTCACGCCGGAAATGAGCTGTTCGGCGTGCAGGTCGTAAATCTTCACGGTCTCCGGCAGATCGCCGACCACGGCATTGCGTACCACGGCGGGGTATTTATATACGCGCGCGGTGTGGTAGCCGGTGACATCGGGGTGCTGTTCGGCGATGGGATCGAACTTCCTGCCGGTAGCAAGGGGCGTGCGGCTGTTGGCGGTGTCGTTCTCGTGCGCCTTATAATAGTCCTTCATTCCCTGTGTGACGGCGGAATGATCGTCGAGCCGGCTCCACGCATAGTAGGTCACGACCGCCTGCGAGCCGCTGTTGCTCACAAGCTCTGAGGCGCATTTCGAGCCAAAGCGTGCCTTGAGACCGCTTGCGAAGGTGCAGCCGTCCTTGGCGGCGTAGGTCACGGTGGCGCTGAACCAGGTGTAGTCGGCGACCGGACCGGCGGGGTCGTACACGATGGACTCCACCGTGCAATGCGCCGTGCCGCTCAGGCCCGAGGTCAGCACCGGCATCTTATTTTCGTCCAGCGTGAGCTTGGGCGCGGCGATCGAGGAAATGCTTTTGCTCGCCGCCGAGACGGGGGCGGGAAGCAGCGTCAGCGCCAGCACGAGGCTCAGCAGGACACTTAGAAAACGCTTTTTCATGAAACAGACCTCCTCTGCACTCAGCCGCGGACGGGACGGAGATCGCAGTTGGCGAGATATTCGACCTGCTGGGTATAGGGATTGACGACGGGAAGGAAGGTATAGGGAAGATTGAAGTCATCGCCAATATCTTCGTTGTAGAGGCCAAGACGCTTGCCGGTCGCCCAGACATAGTCGCCTGCGCGGAACGAGGTGTTCGTGCTGGTGCCATCGACAGGCAGGGTCTGGATGCGGGAATTGCTGGTCACGACCTGATACCAGCCGATGAGATGGGCGTAGACGCTGCGCTCGGCGACGGCGACCGCCTGCTCGATGGTGCACTTTCCGTTGGGGCTGAGGGTGGTGGCGGTGGTACCCTTGATGAGTCCGAGCGCGTTCATGAATGCCATAGACTCCTTTGCCCAGCCCTGTACCTGCGCGCTGTCCGCATAGGAGGAGAGCTTGGAGGTGTAGCTTGTGTAGGAGTAGTCGGAATTCTTCTCGACATAGCGCAGCGTGCGGTAAAGGAACGCCGCCATCTGCGCGCGCGTGAGCGTGCCGTTGGGGTCGAAGGTCGTGGCGGTGGTGCCGGTCGTAATGCCCGCGGCGTAGGCCTTGAGCGCATAAGCGTTGGTGGTGTCCGTGAAGGTGCTGGCGGGGGCGGGAGCGATGCTCTTGCCGGTCAGTTCCTCAGCGAGGCGGACGGCCACGGAACAGAACTGCAGGCGGGTGATATTCTTTGTGTAATCATTGCCGAGCAGGTCGGTGTCGAGCAGGTTGTCGTTGAGCGCGAGGTTCACATCGCTCTGCGCCCATGCGCTTGCCTTTGCGGTGCTGCGCTTGTGCATGGTGAACATTCCGGCTTGCCCCTCGGTGCTGCTCAGGGCGAGCGTCTCACGCATTTCCAAGGTGGCGTTGGCCTCCTCCTGGAACTGCGCGAGTGTCCCGCCGTTGCCGGAGAGGGCGGCGTCCTCCGCAGTCAGGTGCTGCTGAAGGTAGCGCTCAGACTTGCCGCAGAGGTCGCAGCTGTACCAGTAAACATATTCGCCCGCGGCGTTCACGCCGACGTATGCGCTGTCGTTGGGCAGCGTGGCGAGCAGCGTGCTGTGGACCAGATGCAGATCGTTGATGCTCTTATACAGCTCGAGGTCAACGTTGATGTGCTTGGGGTTGTACTCGCATTTGCCGCAGAGCGAGCAGGAGTAGTACCACAGCGGGTATGTCTGGCAGCTTGAATAGGTGTAAGCGCGGTCGGCGGAGAGGATCTGCGCCGAGAAGTCATGCTTGGCGCACCAATCCTTCGCCGCGGATGCGCCCGCCTTCTGCGCGGCGTAGACGTCGCTGCCGGAGTAGGTCTTGACGGTGTAGACAAGCTTGTACTGGTTGGCAATATGGGTAAGACATTCCTTGAGCTCCGGAACCATGGATTCGGGAATGAACACCGTCGCCTTGGCGGTGTAGAAGGGCAGGTCGCTGCGGGACTCGTAGCGCAGAGAATGGTCCAGCGGGCTTCTGAGGGAGGCGTCCATACGCTCGACAAAGTCGGCGATACTGTACTTGGGACTCAGCCATACCTCCGTGATAGAGGGCGTGTCCTTGATGATCGTGGTGAATTCCTCGGCGCAATAGTTGTTGTAAAAGGCGCTGTCATCCACATCCATGATGAGCGTGCCGATGTTGCTGTATCTGCTCAGGTAGCCGAGGTTATAACCTTGCTCGCGGTCAGAGCCGTCCATGACGACCACGGTGTTGGAGATCTTGTCCAGATCCTGTGCGTCGGATTCCGCCTGCGTGCGCGAGGGGTACATGGCGCGCCAGGACGCGGCGAGCGCCGCCGCGTCCTCTTCCTGCTTGACCGCAAGCTCGGACTTTTCCGATTCTGTAAACCGGTCGCCCTCGATGGTCAGGCTGACCTGCAGGGTGGTATAATACGGTGCGCTGCTGCGGACGGTGGCGGGTACGCCGTTGACGGTGGCGGAAAAGCTGTCCGGTCCCACCACGGGGCTGCCGCTGACCATTTTATAGTTGGCACAGTAGCCCTTGGCGATGTCAAAGTCCAGCTTGACGGTGACGAGATAGGTCGTGCCGGCGCGGAACAGGAACTCGTCGTCCTCAGTCTCCACATCGTCGCCCATCCATATGGTATACGGAATGGAGACGGAGCCGTTGGCGAGCAGGTCGATGCTGCCGCTCTTGATGGACTTCACAGTAACCTGTGTTTCCATATCGCAGGGCTCGCCCGCCTTCGGCAGATCGATGACAATATCGAGGTGCTTGAGCCGTGTTTCTGCGGCGAGTGCCGCTGTCGGAAGAAGCGTGAAAGCCAGAACGAGACAGAGCATTGCGCTGAACAGTCGTTTCTTCATGATTTCTCCTCCTGAATAATAAGGTGGGTGCGATGATCTGACAAATACAGCATAGCACTTTTTTTTGCGTTTTCCGAACGGGGGCGTGAAATGTACTCTTTTCCGCCCTGAAATGCAGAGCGTGGGGACAAAAAAAGAGAGACGCCGGAACGACGCCTCTCTTCGCTGGCGCAGCGGGTGGGATTCGAACCCACGTGAGGTTTCCCTCAAACTGATTTCGAGTCAGCCCCGTTATGACCGCTTCGATACCGCTGCATACCTCGTTATGATACCATGACCTGCGCGCTGTTGCAAGCAGTTTTTCGGCGGAGCGCTGAAAATCACGCGTTTTGCCGCGACGGAGCGAAATTTTGCTTGACAGCGGAACGCTTCCGTGCTATCATGCAAAAGCTGACAGGTTGCGGAGGGCTCTTGCAGGTGTAGCACAATGGCCAGGGCACCAGCCTTCCAAGCTGGGGATGCGGGTTCGATTCCCGTCACCTGCTCCATCCATTTGCGCCAGTAGCTCAGCAGGATAGAGCAACTGCCTTCTAAGCAGTAGGCCGGGGGTTCGAATCCCTTCTGGCGTACCATTTCCCCCAAAGCGGCCTGCGGCGAGGCTTCCCTTGTGATACCAGATATGTGGTGGGTGTAGCTCAGTTGGTTAGAGCACCGGATTGTGGTTCCGGGTGTCGAGGGTTCGAGTCCCTTTACCCACCCCACAAAAAGAGCGGGATCGGGAATAGTCCCGATCCCGTTTCTTTCCCTTATAGGGGTGTAGCCAAGCGGTAAGGCAAGGGACTTTGACTCCCTCATTCGCTGGTTCGAGTCCAGCCATCCCTGCCAATAAGAACGAACGGCTCCGCCGTTTTGATATAAGCTCATTTACAGACAAAATTACAGACGCCTCCATGCTTCGTTAGCTCAGTCGGCAGAGCACCTGCCTTTTAAGCAGGGTGTCCGGGGTTCGAATCCCCGACGAGGCACCAAAAAGA
>CAKTEZ010000004.1 GCA_934553255.1 uncultured Oscillospiraceae bacterium | reverse complement strand
TTGCTGTTTTTTCGCTCATATATGTTCGAGACCCAGTCTGCCCCTGATTACAGGCTGGGTTCCTCGACAGACTGAGGGAAGTCCCGTCGGGACTTCCCTTTTGAAATGCGGGAGGGGAAATTACATCTTGGAGATGATGTCAACGATCTCCGCGCCGATGCGCTTCTGCGCCTCGACGGTGGCGGCGCCGATGTGCGGCGTGCAGGAGACCATCGGATGAGAGTAGAGCGCCTTGTTGCTGGCGGGCTCGTCGGCGTACACATCCAGACCGGCGGCGCGGACCTTGCCGCTCTCGAGACCGGCGAGCAGGGCGGCCTCATCGACATTGGTGCCGCGGGAGGTGTTGATGATGACGACGCCGTCCTTCATCTTGGCGATGCGCTCGGCATTGATGAGCGCGCCGCCGTCCACGGCGGGAGCGTGGACGGAGATGAAATCGGCCTTCGCCAGCAGCTCGTCCATCTCGACATAGGGGATACCCAGCTGCTCTTCGATGCCGGGGATGTGGAAGATGTCAAAGGCGATGACATTCATGCCGATGGCCTTAGCCATCACGCCGAGCTTCTGGCCGATGCGGCCGAAGCCGACCACGCCGAGGGTCTTGCCGCAAAGCTCGATGCCCTTGCCGTAGGCCTTCTTTTCCCACTGGTCGTTACGCATGGTGTAACCGGCGTGGGAAATGTAGCGGGCGCAGGAGAACATATGGGCCATCGCCAACTCGGCGACGGACTCGGAGGAGGCGCGCGGGGTGTTCTTCACATCGATGCCGGCGGCCTTGGCGTAGTCCACATCGATGTTGTCAACGCCGACACCGCCGCGGATGATGAGCTTGAGCTGGCTGCCCTTCGCCTCGTCGATCTGCGCGGCGCGGACCTTGGTCTTGGAGCGGACGACGACCACATCGAAGTCACGCAGAGCCTTGCCCAGCTCGGCGGGTTCATAGAACTGTTCAACGACCTCGTGTCCCTGAGCCTTCAGCTCGGCCATCGCGGTCTTATCCATACCGTCAGTAACAAGAATACGCATGATAACTTTCTCCTTGTAGATTTTTTAGAATGGTTTTACTTGTGTTCGGCCTCGAACTTCTTGAGGAAGTCGACCAGCGCCTGTGCGCCCTCAATGGGCATGGCGTTGTAAACGCTCGCGCGCAGACCGCCGACGGACTTGTGGCCCTTGAGGTTGTCGTAACCGGCAGCCTTGGTGGCGGCGACGACTTCGGCGTCCAGCTCGGCGGAATCGGTGACGAACGGAATGTTCATCAGGCTGCGGAACTCCGGCTCGACCGTGCCATGGAACATCTTGGAGGAATCGAGGAAGTCATAGATGACCTTGGCCTTGGCGATGTTGCGCTTGTGCATCTCCTCGAGACCGCCGATGCTCTTGAGGTACTTGAAGACCTTGCCGCAGCAGTAGATCGCCCAGCAGTTGGGGGTGTTGTACATGGAGCCGTTCTTGGCGTGCGTGTCGTAGCGCATATAAATGGGCATCTTGGGGTCGAGGTCCTCGCGGATGAGGTCCTCGCGGATGATGACGATGACCATACCGGCGGGGCCGACATTCTTCTGCACGCCCGCGTAGATCATGCCGTAATCGCTGACATTGCAGGGCTGGGAGAGGAACATGGAGCTCTGGTCGGAAACGAGGATGTGGCCCTTGGTGTTGGGCAGCTTCTGCCAGGTCACACCGTGGATGGTCTCGTTCTCGCAGATGTAGACATAGTCGGCATCGTCGGGAATGTCGAGATCGGAGCAGTCGGGAATGTAGCTGTAGTTCTTATCCTTGGAGGAAGCGGCGACAATGACCTCACCGTACTTCTTGGCCTCCTTGATGGCCTTGCTGGACCATGCGCCGGTGTCAATGTAGACGGCCTTGCCGTTCTTCATCAGGTTCCAGGGAACCGCCGCGAACTGGAGGGTGGCGCCGCCCTGAATGAAGAGGACCTTGTAATTGTCGGGAATGCCCATCAGGTCGCGCAGGTCGGCGTCAGCCTCGTCGATGATCTGCTGGAAGACCTTGGAGCGGTGGGACATCTCCATGACGCACATACCGCTGCCGCGGTAGTTCATCATCTCGTCACGGATCTCCTCCAGAACAGGCTCGGGCATCATGGCGGGACCTGCGGAGAAGTTGTAGGTGCGATTGTACTTCATTGTTGTTTCCTCCTAATCGTTGTTATTTTAAGGTAAAAATGACAGATTTTGCCTGATTTCACAAGTACAGTATAGTACAGGGCGTGAAGATAATCAATAGAAAAAAGAAAACACCTAAATTATTTTTTGACAACGAAACAAAAAGTTAGTTTTTCGGAATTTTACTTCAAAAAGCAAAGAGAAAGCCGCGCGGGCGGCGTAAGAAAACCTTAAAAAAGAAAAGGATTGCACAACGCGTTAAAAATGTGTAAAATATGCGTGAATAAACGCGAAAGAAGGTAACGCCCCATGCGTCCAGACGGAACCAGAGTTAAGGATGCCAGCGCCATCGTTTCGGCGCTTCCCTATATCATGCCGCGCCGCTATGACGCGCTCAACTACATCACCGAATACGCCGAGATGGAGCCGCTGCGCCGCTTCATCCACGACCGCCGCAAGGCGGGCGTGCGCCTTTCCTATATGGCGCTCGTGCTGGCGGCGTATTTCAAGGCCTATCAGGAAAATCCGAAGATCAACCGCTTTATCATGAACTCGAAGATCTACCAGCGCAACCACTTCTGCGTCAGCTTCGTCATTCTCAAAACGCGCGCGGACGGCACGCCGGACGAGACGAGCGTGAAGATATTCTTCGAGGATGGGGACGATGTTTACTCCATCAACCGTAAGATCGAGGAGGCGGTGGCACTCAACCAGAAGAAGGAGCATAACAACAACACCGACCGCTTTGCGAGCTTCATGTTCTCGCTGCCGGTGCTGCCGAAGCTCGTGGTCGGCCTGGTGAATCTGCTCGACCATCTGGGCCTTCTGCCGCGCGCCATTATTGACCTCAGCCCATTTCACACGAGCCTGTTCATCACGAACCTTGCGAGCATCAACACCAACGCCATTTATCACCACTGCTATGAGTTCGGCACGACGGGCGTGTTCGTCTGCATGGGCAAGCCCGTGGCGAATTACCTCAACGGCGAGTACCGCAAGAGACTGCTGCCGCTCTCCGTCGTGATGGACGAGCGCATCTGCACGGGGCATGAATACGCCCTCTTCTGCCAGACCCTGCGCCGCTACCTCAAGCACCCCGAGTTGACGGAGAACGGCGCGGAGGAGCCGTCCGAGCCGGAGAAGACGGCAGAGAGATAAGGCGGACCGCGGGGGGCAACAGCGGGTTGCTTGCCTTTTCCGGCGGAAGCGGCTATCCTGTGTCGTATGGAGGTGATCCGACATGGAAACAAAGAATGTGATCTATGAACTGCGTACCGAAAAGGGGCTGTCGCAGGAGGAATTGGCGGAAAAGATCTTTGTAACGCGGCAGGCGGTCTCCCGCTGGGAGAACGGCGAGACCGTGCCAAACACGGAGACGCTCAAGCTGCTCTCGAGGCTGTTCGATGTGTCCATCAACACGCTGCTGGGCTCGCCGCGCAGGCTGGTCTGCCAGTGCTGCGGTATGCCGCTGGAGGACGCTTCGATCAGTCGTGAGCCGGACGGCACGATGAACGAGGACTACTGCAAATGGTGCTACGCTGACGGCAGCTTCGCCTATGCGAGCATGGACAAGCTGATTGACTTCTGCGCGGAGCATATGGCGAGCGAGAGCTGGCCCGCCGAGCAGGTGCGCGCCTACATGACGGGGCTGCTGCCGACGCTCAAGCATTGGCAGACGGCGGAATAAGCGAATATCCGAAGAAAGGCGGGCCGGCGGCCCGCTTTTTTCATACCTCCTGCGGGAAGTCTCCGCAGGGCCTGAGCGCGGCCTTGGCGGGTTCGCTGAGCCGGTGGCCGCGGTAGTCGAAGCGCGAGCCGTGGCACGGGCAGTCCCATGACTTCTCGTCGTCGTTCCAGGTCAGCTCACAGCCGCGGTGCGGACATCGGACGTCCACGGCGAAGAGCGTGCCGTCCGCGTGGCGGTACACGCCGTACTTTTTGCCCTGCCATTGGACAATGCCCGCGTGTCTGGCGGGAATGTCCCGCGCCGCCGTCTGCGCGGGCGTGAACAGGCGCCGCCCGATGCCGCGCACGGCGTAGCCTGCGCCCTCCAAAAAGGCGGAGATGGATGCGGAGGGGAAGAAGCGCTGGGGCGAGAAAATGTCGGCGTAGGGACAGACCTCGCCGGTGAGCTGCGCGGTGAGCAGCGTGGCGGCGGCCATGCTGCCGGTCATGCCCCACTTGCCGAAGCCGGTGGCGACATGGAGAAACGGCGCGGACGAGGAGTAAGAGCCGACATACGGAACGCCGTCAAGCGTCATGCAGTCCTGCGTGGACCACGCGCAGACCTCATGGGCGCGGGGAAAGAGCCGCTGCGCCTGCGCACGCAGCATGTCGTAGCTGTCGCCGAGGTTCTGCCCGCAGCGATGCCCTCCGCCGCCGAGGAGCAGGTAGCTCCCGCTGCGGCGCAGACTCCAGCCCTCCGCACCCGCGTCGAGCCACATACCGTCAAGCGGCGGCACATCGGTCAACGCGAGAATATAGGACCGCTCCTGCCGCAGCCGGAGGTCGTAGAGTCCAAAGCGCTCGAGCATAGGGAAATGCGTGGCGACGACGATCTGCTCCGCCGTGACCGAGCCGCCGTCGCAGCGAACGCTGTGGCCGCGGATGTCGCGCACGGGGGAGTGTTCGTAGACGGTCAGCCCGGGCAGCAGCGCGGCGAGGAAGCGCAGCGGGGAAAACTGCGCCTGCCGCTCGAAGCAGACCGCCTCGCGCACGGGAAAGGGCAGTCCCTCCGGACGGACGAGCCGCGCGGGCGCGCCGAGCAGCAGCGCGCATTCGTATTCCCGCGTGAGGTCCGGCCCGTCTGGCGCGGCGTAGAGGTACGACGGCTCGTCCGAAAAGCCGCAGTCGACATCTTTCTGCCGCACGAGCGCACGGAACTGCTCGACGGCGGTGAGATTGGCGCGCAGATACTGCCGCGCGAGGTGCAGCCCAAAATCGTGCAGCAGCCGTTCGCAGAACCGCCCGTGCTGCGCGCTGATCTTCGCGGTCGTGTGCGCCGTCACGCCGCAGGCAAGGCGGTCGCCCTCCAGCAGCACGACACGCAGACCCCGCGTGTGCAGGGCGTAGGCGGTGAGGATACCGGCGATGCCGCCGCCGACCACAGCGGCGTCCGCGTGCAGATTCTCCGAGAGCTGCGGAAAGGCGGGAAGAGAAAAATCATCGTTCCAGAGCGTACGCATGAGCAGACCTCCAATGTGTTTGGGGTAGGTTCTGCACCGGCGGGATTTCCTATTCCTGCCGGAACTGGAAAAATGTTAGGCTTGCAAAAATAGTTACAAAATGTAACCATTAGGAGCAGAGGGAGGCTCTTCCTCAAAAAGCACAAAAAGGAGAAACCACCATGAAAAAACTGCTTTCCCTGTCGCTGGCGCTTCTGGCAGCGGCGGCCATGACCGTTCCGACGCTTGCCGCGTCCCACACCGTGCAGCGCGGCGACACGATGTGGAAGCTCGCCGTGAAATATCAGGTCGGCACGAGCGAGATCATCGACGCGAACCCGCAGGTCGAGAACCCGGACCTTATCTACCCGGGCGACGTGCTGACCATTCCGGAGACCGCCTCCTCCGTCCGCGCCTATGAGCAGGAGGTCGTCCGTCTGGTGAACGCCGAGCGCGCCAAATACGGCCTTTCCGCCCTGACGGAGGATTGGGAGCTTTCGCGTGTCGCGCGCTACAAGTCGCAGGATATGCACGATAACCGCTACTTTGCCCACAGCAGCCCGACCTACGGCACGCCGTTCCAGATGATCCGCGCCTTCGGCCTTTCCTACCGCGCGGCGGGGGAGAACATCGCCATGGGCTATCCGACGCCTGCCGCGGTGGTCGCGGGCTGGATGAACAGCGAGGGTCACCGCGCGAACATCCTCAGCGGCTCCTACACGAAGATCGGTGTCGGCTATGTGGCCGACGGACACTACTGGACGCAGCAGTTCATCGGCTGAAAGAGCGTTGACTTTTCTCGCCGTTCGTGTGAAAATAAGGTGTCAAGATCACACGAAAAAGAGGGAAAGACCATTCGTACTGTTAAGGATACGCTGGAGCACGCGATACTCTATCTGAGGACCGTTGTGAAATGGTGCGCGGCCGCCGCGCTCATCGGACTGGTGGGCGGCAGCGCGGGACGAGAGGGGCGGCGCTGCAGATCGGCGGCGACCTCGGCGAGCATTTCGGCCGAATGTTCGGCATGGACGATAAGGACTGCCGCCTTGCGACGCTGTGCGGCATGAGCGCGCTGTTTTCCGCGCTGTTCAGCACGCCGCTCGCGGCGGTGTTCTTCGCGCTGGAGGTCGTGAGCATCGGCGTGCTGTATTATTCCGGCCTGATCCCGTGCATCACTTCATCGCTGGTGGCGTATGCCGTGTCGCTGCGCTTCGGCATCGCGCCCATGCGCTTTGCCGTCGCCGCGCCGGAGAATACGGCGCCAACGCTGCTGCGCGCGGCGGCGTTGGCGCTCGGCTGCGCGTGGGTGAGCATTCTTTTCTGCGAGGCGCTCCACCGCACAGAGCATTTTGCCGCGCGGCGCATGAGAAACCCCTATCTGCGGGCCGTTCTGGGCGGCTGTCTCGTTATCGCCCTGACCTACCTCGTCGGCTGCCGCGACTACAACGGCGTGGGGACGGAGGTGATCGCCGCCGCCCTCGGCGGAACGGCAAAGCCGGAGGCGTTCCTGCTCAAGATCGTTTTTACCGCCGTTACGCTCGGCTGCGGCTTCAAGGGCGGCGAGATCGTGCCGACGCTCTTTGTCGGCGCGACCTTCGGCTGCGCGGCGGGCGCGCTGCTGGGGCTGCCCGCGCCCTTCGCCGCGGCGCTCGGCGTCACGGGCCTTTTCTGCGGCATGACGAACTGCCCCATTACCTCGCTGCTCATCAGCGTTGAGCTGTTCGGCGCGGACGGCCTGCTGTGCTACGCTGTGGTCTGCGCGGTAAGCTATGTTTTTTCCGGCTACCGCGGCCTGTATTCCAGCCAGACCATTCTCTACTCCAAGCTGCGCGCGGAGTTTATCAATGTCCACACGAAGTGAATAAAAAAGGTCTCCCGCGGCATACTGCAAGAAAATGCCGCGGGAGGTTTTTTATGGACAATTTTCAGCCAATGGGCGCGTTCGATTTTCTGAGCCTTGCCGTCACGGCGGTCGTTTCCTATGCGGTGCTGTTTCTGCTCACAAAGCTTGTGGGCAACAAGCAGATCTCGCAGATGACGATGTTTGACTACATTTCCGGCATCTCCATCGGCTCCATCGCCGCTGAGATGGCGACCGAGCTGGAAATGCCGCTGCGCCCGCTCACGGGTATGGTGGTCTACGGACTGCTGACATGGGGCATCGCGCTGTGGACGAACCGCTCCCTCGCCGCACGGCGCGTGTTTACCGGAAAGCCGCTCGTGCTTTACGACAAGGGCGCGCTGTACCGTGAGAACCTCAGGCGGGCGCGGCTCGACCTGAGCGAATTCCTGACCCTCTGCCGTGCGGGCGGCTGGTTCGACCTTTCGCAGCTTGAAACGGTCCTTTTTGAACACAACGGGAACCTCAGCTTTCTGCCGAAGGAGCCGTACCGTCCCGCTCAGCCGGCCGACCTCGCGCTCTCGCCCAAGCAGAGCGTGCTGCTCACGCCCGTTATCATGGACGGCGAGGTGCTGCCGGAAAATCTGCGCTCGGTCGGCAAGGACGGAGCGTGGCTCGCCAAAAAGCTGCGCGAGCAAGGCTACTCCGAACCGAAGGAGATCCTGCTCGCCCTGTGCGACAACGGCTGTGAAGCACCGAGGCTTTACCCCTTGAAAACAAAGAAAATGCCGCGGGAAGCATGCGGATAAGAAACAGGCGGCACTCCGGATCCGGAGCGCCGCCTGCCGTTTCGCTTGCGGTTTAGTGCTGGTACTCAAATTCAAGGTTATAAAGGCTGACGATGTCACCGTCCTGAATGCCCATCTCCTCCAGACGGGCAAAGAGACCGCTTTCGCGCAGCATCTTGTCGAAATACATCCGGCTCTCATAGTCGGAGAAGTTGATGTTCGCCATGAGCCGCTCCAGCCACGGACCCTCGACGATATAGGTGTTGTCCTCCACCGTGACATTGAGCGGGGCGGAGGTATCGAGCTTCGGCGGGCGCGGGATGTACTCCGGCTCGTAGACCGTGACTGGCGGGAGCGTGGAGAGCTTTTCGGCGATCTTCAGCACCAGCTCGCGCGTGCCGGTGTGGGACGCGGCGGAAAGGGCGAAGAGGGGATAGCCCGCTGCCTCGACCCGTGCGCGCAGCTTTTCCAGCAGCGTTTCGTCCTCCATGATGTCCACCTTGTTCGCCACCACGATCTGCGGACGCGTTGCCAGCTCGGGGGAGTACTGTGCAAGCTCGGCGTTGATGGCGTCGAAGTCCGCGGCGGGGTCGCGCCCTTCGCTGCCGGAAACATCGATCACATGAACGAGCAGACGGCAGCGGTCGATGTGGCGAAGGAAGTCGTGGCCGAGACCCGCACCGTCCGCCGCGCCCTCAATGATGCCGGGAATGTCCGCCATGACGAAGCTCACGCCCTCGTCCACATACACGACGCCAAGGTTAGGGAAGAGCGTGGTGAAGTGGTAATTGGCGATCTTCGGGCGCGCCTTGGAAACGACGGAGAGCAGCGTCGATTTGCCGACGTTCGGAAAACCGATGAGACCCACGTCCGCCAGCAGCTTCAGCTCTAAAACGACATCGTGGCT
The DNA here is from genome assembly GCA_934553255.1 of uncultured Oscillospiraceae bacterium. GTDB lineage: Bacteria > Bacillota > Clostridia > Oscillospirales > Oscillospiraceae > Hominicoprocola. Next base: position 56,034 of record CAKTEZ010000004.1, on the reverse strand, counting down.
CTCGCCGGGCAGACCTGCCTTGGCAAAGCGCGGGACCTGACGGGTGGGGGTGGCGAAGTGACAGTTGCCCCAGCCGCCCTTGCCGCCCTTGCAGAGAACAAACGGCTCGGACGAGGACATATCCTTAATGATCTCGTTCGTCTCCGCGTCGCGCACGAGCGTGCCGCGCGGCACACGGATGGTGAGCGGCTTTCCGCTCTTGCCGAACTTGCGCGCGCCCTGTCCGTCCATGCCGTTTTCGGCGGCGTACTTGCGCTTGTAGCGGAAGTCCATGAGCGTGGACATATTGTCATCCACCTGCAAAATAACATCGCCGCCGCTACCGCCGTCGCCGCCGTCGGGACCGCCCGCCGCGACGTATTTCTCGCGGTGGAACGCGACCGCGCCGTTGCCGCCCTTACCGGCGGAAACGGAGATGCGCGCTTTGTCGATAAATTCCGTTGCCATATCGAAAAAACCTCCTTGGGGGTATCGTTCTCTAACATTCCCATTTTACCCGCTTTTGCGTGCTTCGTCAAGAAAAAGCAAAACGGAAGCTCAAGCCGTCGGCTTGAGCTTCCGTTTTCAAACCACTCAATTACTCCGCGGGATACACGCAAGCCTGCTTGCGATCCTTGCCGAGCTTCTCGAAGCGGAGCACGCCGTCCGCCTTGGCGAACAGGGTGTCGTCGCTGCCGATACCGACGTTGACGCCGGGATGGATGTGGGTGCCGCGCTGACGGACAAGAATGTTGCCCGCGAGAACGAACTGACCGTCGGCGCGCTTGGGACCAAGGCGCTTAGACTTGGAGTCACGGCCGTTCTTGGTCGAGCCCATACCTTTTTTATGAGCGAAGAACTGAAGACCAATGTTCATCATAATTCGTAGTCCATCCTTTCTGTAGAATGATGCGTGGGGGGAGAGGAGGCTCACGCCTCCATTACTTCGATGTTTTCGGGGTACTCGTCGTGCAGCTCCGTGAAATAGAGCATCAAGCCGGCCAAAAGAGACTGGCAGGTGCTCTCCGCCGCGGCGCTCAGACCGCCGGGGAGACGGAACTCGATGGAACCCGATCTTTCATGGACCTTGACGGAGGCCGCGAGACCCAGCACGTCGTTCACGGTCGCGTCCACGAGACGCACGGCGCTCGTGATGGCGGCGCAGACGATGTCGGAGCCTGCCTCGGCATAGCCGCTGTGGCCCTTCGCGTCGAAGCCGATGATGCGCTTTCCCTCGGTGAGGAAGGTAACGGTCGTCATGGCTTAGAAGCTGATCTTGCCAATCTCAACCTTGGTATAAGGCTGACGATGACCCTGACGCTTGCGGTAGCCCTTCTTGGGGTTGTACTTGAAGATACGGATCTTCTTGCCCTTGCCGTTCTTGACGACCTTGGCCTCGACCTTCGCGCCCTCCACCACGGGAGTGCCGAACTTGGTGTTCTCGCCGTCCACGATGGCCAGAACGGTGTCGAAGGTAACGGCTTCGCCGGCCTCGACATCCAGCTTCTCGATGAACAGAGTGTCGCCCTCGCTGACATTGTACTGCTTACCGCCGGTAACGATAATCGCTTGCATGGTTGCACCTCGCTTTCCTTTATTACGGACTCGCTGTCGGGGGTGATCGGACGGACCGATGCTTTGTACCCATTCAAAGCGGCTCACTAATTATAACAGGGAAAATCGGGGAAGTCAAGCATTTTTTGCTTGACTTCCCCGATTTTTGCTTTGTATTCCCACGCTTTCTTATAGAATTTTGAAAAGAATAAAGCCAACTGTGTTGATGGCAAGGTTTGCGAAGATGTGGACTGCCCAGGAGGGGAAGATCGTCCCTGCCCTCGCGTCGAGAAGATTAAAGAGCACGCCGCCCGCAGTAAGTCCCGCGAGCGCGAAAAGGAAGAGAAGCGGAGAAAACCACCCGAGCATCATCGCCGTGTGGTAGAGTGCAAAGCTCAGCGCACTGAAAACACAGGCGAAGCGCTCGCCCGCATACCTGCGCAGAACAAGAAAGGCAAAGCCGCGGAAGAAGAATTCCTCCAGAAGCGAATTGACGAAGGAGATGTAGAGTGATACCCACAGGAAATTCTCCGCCGTAACGCCGGCATTCTTATCGAGAAGCGCGGTGACGGCGGAAAAATCGAAGACGCTGCGCAGCGCAAAATAAGCGCCGAGAATGAGCGCGAATACGCCAAACCCAAGAGCGAGCACACGCAGCAGCGCACGCCGCTGCATACGGAAAAGCGCGCGGTAACCGTCCTTGCCCGCAGCATACCCATAGAGCAGGGGAGCAAGCAGAAAGAGTGCGAGCTTAACGGCGGATTTGACTGCGTAGGGAGGGCGGAGCACGCCGTCAACGAGCGTCATTGCCGCGCAGCCGAGCAGTACGAGCGCGCAGATAGCAAGCACATTCTTTTTGATAGAAGTCATTGGCTCCCCTCAGCCGTCCTCTCTCATGCTGTAAAGCGCCGCGCCGATGGCGGTGGCAAAGGTGGCGTTTTTGGGGATGAGGAACTCCACGCCGTAGAGCCGCGTGAAGAGAACGAAGGTCTCGCGGGCGGGCGGGAGCATCGTAAGCGCACCCGTGAGGACGACGGTATTCGTCCCGCAGGTCTTGCAGGCAAGCACGGACATCGTGCCGATGGCCTGCAGCACGAGGTTCACCAGGCCGAGCATCTTATCGGCGCTCGTCGCGTCCTCGGCGAGCTTGGCAAAGTTTGCCGCCGTCGCCTCCGGCGGGAGCGTGCCGACCTTGTCCTTGGACATATCGCCGATGGTGAGGTCGATGCGGCCCAGATCGCCGTCCTGACAGAGTTTACGGATCAGGGCATACTGGTGGACGCCCGTGATCAACTCGCTCAGACCGGAGAGCGTGCCGCCGCCGATGCCGCTGCCGATGATGTGGCGGATCTCGCAGCCTTTTTCCGCCCAGAGAAAGGAGGTGCCGGTACCCATGCTGACCACCACGGCGTGTTCCTTTCCACTCAACGCCAGACCGCCCACGCCGACGGAGGGGAACTCCTCGACCTTGACGGTGCGTACGCCGTAGATGTCGCCGTCCACATAGGAGGCGCCCACGCCGGTGAGCGCGATGTGACCGATGTCGGACAGTTGCAGGCGGTGTGTGGCGAGGAAGTTTCCGAGCGCCCCGTAGAGCGAGGTGAGGGGGTCCTCCGCCTTGACGCGAAGCATATCGATGATCGTGCCGTCCGCGTGCAGGCCAACGATTTTTGTGCTGCTGCCGCCGATGTCGATGCCGAGAATAACGCCCATTTTAAGCACCCCACATGAAGTAAATTCATGCTTATCATAGGAGACTTGCCGCGCAAAGTCAAGCAAAAGCCTTGCTTTATCCGCAAAAGCGGGCTATAATAAGGGCATCATAAGGCCGTGGTAGAAAATGCCGCGGCTGAAATTATATGAGGTGTTCCATGAAAACGGAAGAAAAACTGAACATGACCATGCTCTGTGATTTCTATGAGCTGACCATGGGCAACGGCTATTTCCAAACCGGCTTCAAAGACCGCATCACCTATTTCGATGTATATTTCCGCTCGGTCCCCGACGGCGGCGGCTATGCCATCGCGGCGGGACTGGAGCAGCTGATCGAATACATCGAGGATCTGCACTTCGACGAGCAGGACATCGCATATCTGCGCGGTAAGGGCATCTTCTGTGAGGAATTTCTGGAGTATCTGCGTACCTTCCGCTTCACCGGCGACATCTATGCCGTGCCGGAGGGGACGCCCGTGTTTCCAAGAGAGCCGATGGTCATCGTACGCGCCCCCGCGATCGAGGCGCAGCTCGTGGAGACCTTCACGCTGCTGACCGTCAACCACCAGAGCCTCATTGCGACCAAGGCCAACCGCATCGCCCGCGCCGCTAAGGGGCGCGGCGTGATGGAGTTCGGCTCCCGCCGCGCGCAGGGTACGGCGGCTGCCATCGTCGGCGCCCGCGCCGCCTACATCGGCGGCTGCATCGGCACGGCCTGCACCGTTACGGACGAGCTTTACGGCGTGCCTGCGCTCGGCACGATGGCCCATGCGTGGGTTCAGATGTTCGACACGGAGTACGACGCCTTCAAGACCTACTGCGAGCTGTATCCCGGCAACGCCATCATGCTGGTGGACACCTACGATACGCTCCACTCCGGTATCCCCAACGCGATCCGCGCCTTTAACGAGGTCCTGCGGCCAAAGGGCATCACCAAGTGCGGCATCCGCCTTGACAGCGGCGACATTGCCTACCTCAGCCGCAAGGCGCGCGAGATGCTCGACGCGGCGGGTTGGGAGAGTGCGACCATCACCGTTTCCAACGCCCTCGACGAGTATCTGATCCGCGATATGTGGATGCAGGACGCGAAGATCGACGCCTTTGGCGTCGGCGAGCGGCTCATCACCGCGCGCAGCGAGCCGGTCTTCGGCGGCGTCTACAAGCTTGTCGCCGTGGAGGACGAGAGCGGGAAGATCATTCCCAAGATCAAGATCAGCGAGAATGTCGGCAAGATCACCACGCCGCATTTCAAGAAGCTCTACCGTTTCTACGGGCGCGACACGGGCAAGGCCATCGCCGACTACATCTGCGTGCATGACGAAACGGTGGACGACAGCGACAAGATGACCATTTTCGACCCCGAAGCAACATGGAAGCGCAAGGAGGTCTACCACTTCACCGCGCGCGAGCTGCTTGTTCCCATCTTCCGAAACGGAAAGCTCGTCTATAGCAGACCCTCGCTGGAGGAGATCCGCAAATACTGCGCGGAGCAGGTCGATACCCTGTGGGACGAGGTCAAGCGCTTTGACAATCCTCACCGTTACTATGTGGACCTTTCGCAGAAGCTGTACGACATCAAGCAGGAGCTTCTGACCAAAAACAGCGGCAAGTGACCGCGGCGCGGCAGGAGGCGATACGACCATGAGGATACGAGGCTTACAGCAGAGAGGGGAGCGCCGCGTCGCCGCGGCGCTGCGTATCCTGCTTGTTGTGGTGCTGCTTGCTCTGCAGGTTGCGACGGTGCTTCTTCTGACGCGGTATCTGAAAGGCCACTTTGCCGCCGTCTACGGTGCGCTGGAGGGCGTTGCCCTTGTCACGGCATTGTACATTTACAACAAGCCGGGCGACCTTTCCTATAAGGTCGCGTGGGTCATTCCCATCCTTTTTGCGCCGGTGGTCGGTCTGATCCTCTATCTTCTCTGGGGCGGGGACACACAGCGCAAACGCCTGCGCCGACAGGCCGCGGCGCTGCCCGAGGAGCCGGAGAGCGTGCGCTCGCGCAGCGAACGGAATACGGACCGCCTGCAGCGTGCGCTGCCCGGTTGGACGCGTATGTCGAAGTATCTGCAAAGCCGCGGCTTTCAGCTTTACGGGAACACCGCGGCGACCTATTTTCCGGAGGGGGCGCTGCTGCTCGACGACATCATCGCCCGCATCGCGGCGGCGGAGCATTTCGTGTTTCTGGAATACTTCATTCTTGCCGAAGGGAAGCTCTGGGACCGTATGAGCGCGGCGCTCTGCGAGCGCGCGCGGAGCGGGGTAGAGGTCAAGATCATTTTTGACGACTTCGGAAATATTAAGCGCTTTGGTGCGGAAAGTCTGGAAACGCTGCGCGCGGCAGGCGTGGAGGTCATCGTTTTCAATCCGGTGCATGAGTATGTCAACCGCCTGTACTTCAACTACCGCGACCACCGCAAGATCGCCGTTGTGGACGGCGATACCGCCTATACCGGCGGCGTCAACATTGCCGACGAGTATGCGAACCTCATCAACCGCTTCGGCTACTGGAAGGACAGCGGCATCCGGCTGGAGGGCGAGGGTGCGTGGGGCCTGACCTCGGCGTTTCTCAATATGTGGAGCTTTCTCGGCGGCGAGCTGCGCGAGGAGCGGGATTATTACCGCCCGCACACCGCGCCGAAGGCGGAGGGCTTCTGCCAGCCGTTTCTGGACGGGCCGCAGAACAACCCGGACAATCCCGCGCAGGACGCCTTTTTGCAGATGATCGGCAATGCGAGGCGCTTCCTCTACATCACGACGCCGTACTTCATTCCCGATGAGAGCATCCTGCGTGCGCTCTGTATTGCCGGCGACGGCGGGGTGGATGTACGGCTCATGCTTCCGGGTACGCCGGATCATTGGTACGCGGACACCGTGGCGGAGTCTTATATTGGCGAGCTGCTGGAGCATCATGTAAAGGTGTATCGCTATACACCTGGTTTCCTGCACGCCAAGAGTATGATGGTGGACCGCGAGGCCGCCTTTGTCGGTTCGGTGAACATCGACTACCGCAGCTTTGAACTGCATTATGAGTGCGGCGTCATGCTCTACGGGGCGAGCGCCATTGAGAATCTGCTGGAGGACATGGACGGCATTCTGACGCAAAGCCACGCCGTTACGCTGGAGGAGTGGAAGCACCGCGGCTTTTTCCGACGGATCTTCGAGCCGTTTCTGCGCTTGTTTTCCATCTGGATGTAAACGCGTGCAAGGAGGGGGAGACGATCTCTCCTCCCCCTTGTGCGGGGTATTTTCGCGTCAGACGGAAATTTTTTCAGGAATTGCCGAAATGCTACTTGACAAATGGAAAAGCATTGGTATAATAGCTTTTGTTCGTCAACGAACACAGCGGGTTTGTGTAATGGTAGCACACCGGACTCTGACTCCGTTTGTGAGGGTTCGAATCCTTCACCCGCTGCCAAAAGAGAAATCCTGTAACCATCATGGTTACAGGATTTTTTCTTTACTATCCGTGCTGAGGCACGGTATCAGGATCGTGCGCTGTTCGTGCGACCGGACAGGCGGGGCGGCAGCGAATGGCTGCCGCTCCTTTGGGATTGTGGGAAATGGGACTCAGGCGTTCCGCGCGAGAATGTCGCGCGCGACGAAAACGCCGCTGGCAGAGGCATGGGAGAGGGAGTGGGTGATGCCGCTGCCGTCGCCGATGATGTAAAGGCCGCGGTGGGCGGTCTCAAGGTGTTCGTCGAGCGCAACCTCCATGTTGTAGAACTTGACCTCCACGCCGTAGAGGAGCGTGTCGTCGTTCGCCGTGCCGAGGGCGATCTTGTCGAGCGCGTAGATCATTTCGATGATGCCGTCGAGGATGCGCTTGGGAAGCACGAGGCTCAGGTCGCCCGGGGTCGCCGCAAGCGTCGGCGTGACAAGCCCCTCCTCGATGCGCTTGACCGTGCTGCGCCGCCCGCGCACAAGGTCGCCGAAGCGCTGGACGATGACCCCGCCGCCGAGCATGTTGGAAAGGCGCGCGATGCTCTCGCCATAGCCGTTGGAGTCGTGGAACGGCTCGGAAAAATGCTTGGAGACAAGGAGGGCGAAGTTGGTATTCTCCGTCTGCATGGCGGCGTCCTCATAGCTGTGACCGTTGACGGTGACGATGCCGTTTGTGTTCTCGTTGACCACGATGCCGTGAGGGTTCATGCAGAAGGTACGCACATTGTCCTCGAATTTTTCCGTGCGGTAGACGATCTTGCTCTCGTACAGCTCGTCGGTGAGGTGAGAGAACACGACGGCGGGCAGCTCCACGCGCACGCCGAGGTCCACACGGTTGGACTTGGTGGGAATGTCGAGCGCACGGCACACGCCCTCCATCCATTTGCTGCCGCTGCGCCCGACGGAGACGATGCATTTTCCGCACACATAGTCGCCGCCGTCGGTGGACACGGTGTACTCTCCGCCGTCGGCTCCGAGGGAGCGGACAGGCGTATCGAAATAGAAATCGACCTTGTCCTTCAGCTCGTCATAAAGGTTCCGGAGGACCACATAGTTGATGTCCGTGCCGAGGTGACGCACGGAGGCGTCGAGCAGCTTGAGCTTGTGCTGGATGCAGAGCTTCTTGAACTGCGAGCCCGCGGTGGAGTAAAGCTTCGTACCCTCACCGCCGTAGAGCATATTGATCTCGTCGACATAGCGCATCAGGTCGAGGGCCTGCTGCTTGCCGATGTACTCGTAGAGCGTGCCGCCGAAATCGTTGGTGATGTTGTACTTGCCGTCGGAAAAGGCGCCCGCACCGCCGAAGCCGCTCATGATCGAGCAGCTTTTGCAGCCGATGCAGCTTTTGACCTTTTTCCCGTCGATGGGGCAATGGCGTTTTTCCAGACTGTGTCCTGCTTCAAACACCGCGACCTTGAGCGCGGGGGAGCGCTTTGTCAACTCGTAGGCGGAGAAGATACCGCCGGGGCCTGCGCCGATGATGGCAATGTCGTATTTCATAAGGGCAACTCCTGTTCTGCAATTTGCTATAAGTGAAAACGCGGCAGAAACCGACCGCCATAAGAATTTTATATGGAAAATCCGCAAAGTCAAGAGAATTGCGGTGGGAAGCGCCATTAAAAATAGCACAGCCTGTCATAAGCTGTGCTATTTGCGGATCGGCTACAGGCTCTTGCGAATGGCGCTGATGGCGTTTTTTTCCAGACGCGATACCTGCGCCTGCGAAATGCCGATCTCGCCGGAGACCTCCATCTGCGTCTTGCCTTCGTAAAAGCGCAGGGCAAGGATGTGCTGCTCGCGCGGCGTGAGCTTGCTCACGGCTTCGCGCAGAGCAAGGCGGTCGAGCCAGCTCTCGTCGGTGTTGCGCGTGTCGCGCACCTGATCCATCACGCAGACTGTGTCGCTGCCGTCGGAATAGACGGGGTCGAACAGGGAAACGGGGTCTACCACCGCGTCCATGGCAAAGACGATCTCCTCGCGCGGAAGATCCAATTCCTTGGCGATCTGCTCCACGGTCGGCTCACGCTGGTTCTCGCGCTGCAGCTTTTCCCGCGCCTGCAGCACGCGGTAGGCCGTGTCGCGCATGGAGCGGCTGACGCGGATGGCGCTGTTGTCGCGCAGATAGCGGCGGATCTCGCCGATGATCATTGGCACGCCGTAGGTCGAAAAGCGGACATTCTGTGTCACATCGAAATTGTCGATCGCCTTGATAAGCCCCACGCAGCCGACCTGAAAGAGATCGTCGGCGTTTTCCCCACGGCCGGCGAAGCGCTGAATGACGGAGAGTACGAGCCGGAGGTTGCCCTGAATGAGCGTTTCCCGCGCCTGTGCGTCCCCCGCGCGGCTGCGCCGCAGCAGCTCCGTCATTTCGTCCGCCTTGAGTGTGGGCAGCTTCGCCGTGTTCACGCCGCAGATCTCCACCTTACCGAGCAAGCGTCCCCGCCTCCTTTGCGTTCAGATGGTTTCATTATTTCCGCGCGGGGCGGAAACATACCGCAAGGAGCGGAAGGATATTTTTTATCGTTCGGCACGCTTCGATGGAATTTTTGCGGGATAGGACTTCCTCCTGCGTGAATAGAATAGCGGGGAATGGGGGGAGGCTGAATGGACTGCCGCTTTACCGACCTTCGATGCAAGGAGGTCATCAACATTTATGACGGCTGTCGTCTGGGCTATGTCGGCGATGTGGAATGCCGCCTGCCGGAGGGGCAGATGTCCGCGCTCATCGTGCCGGGACCGCTGCGCTTTTTCGGCCTGTTCGGGCGCGGCGAGGAATACTATATCCCGTGGGACTGCATCAAGCAGATCGGCGACGACATCATACTGGTCGAAAAGCCCATGGCGCAGCGCGATCCGCCGCCGCGGGAGCGCCGTGCGCGCCGCAGGCGGCTGTGAACTGCGGAAAGCGCAAAAATGGGAAGGGATTTCTCCAAAAAAGTTCTTGCATTCGGCGAAAACCCGCAGTATAATATCAGGGTATTCCGCACGGAGACCCGACTTCCTGTCTGTGCCAACCGGTTGGCAGGGGGGATGAAGGCTCCGGAGGTAAAACTAAATTTGAAGGAGAAACAACAAACAATGGCAAACGTCGTATCCATGAAAGCCCTGCTCGAAGCAGGCGTCCACTTCGGTCATCAGACCCGCCGCTGGAACCCCAAGATGGCTCCCTACATCTATACGGAGCGCAACGGCATCTATATCATCGACCTGCAGAAGACCGTCAAGAAGCTCGAAGAGGCCTATAACTTCGTTCGCAGCATCTCCGAGAACGGCCAGTCCCTTCTGTTCGTCGGCACCAAGAAGCAGGCGCAGGAAGCCATCAAGGACGAGGCTCTGCGCTGCAATATGTACTATGTCAACGCCCGTTGGCTCGGCGGCATGATGACCAACTTCAAGACCATGCGTACCCGCGTGGACCGTCTCAACCAGCTCAAGACCATGCAGACGGACGGCACCTTCGATATGCTGCCCAAGAAGGAGGTTATGAAGCACCTCGGCGAGATCGAGAAGCTTGAGAAGTACCTCGGCGGCGTGAAGGATATGAAGAAGCTGCCCGGCGCGCTGTTCATCGTTGATACCCGCAAGGAGCGCAACGCCATCGCCGAGGCTCACAAGCTTGGCATTCCCGTTGTCGCCATCGCCGATACCAACTGCGATCCCGACGAGATCGATTATCCCATCCCCGGCAACGACGACGCTATCCGCGCCATCAAGCTCATCGCCTCCGTGATGGCCAACGCCATGATCGAGGGCAAGCAGGGCGAAGTCACCGAGGACGCCGCGGCGGAGAAGGCCGAGGGCGAGGCTCAGGCGGAAGCCTAATTTTACGAGGAGGACAAGAATATGGCTATTAGTGCTGCTGATGTTAAGAACCTGCGCGAAATGACCGGCGTGGGCATGATGGACTGCAAGAAGGCTCTGACCGAGTGCGACGGCGACATCGACAAGGCGATCGAGTATCTGCGTGAAAAGGGCCTCGCCGCTTCCGCGAAGAAGGCCGGCCGCATTGCTGCCGAGGGTATGGCTTACGCTGCCGTCATCGACGGCGTGGGCGTCGTGGTCGAGGTCAACGCCGAGACCGACTTCGTCGGCAAGAACGAGAAGTTCCAGAACTTCGTCAAGGGCGTCGCCGCTGTCGTCGCCAAGGAGAACCCCAAGGATCTCGAGGCCCTTATGGCGGCTCCCTACGGCAACGGCCGTACCGTGGAGCAGGAGCGTCAGGAGATGGTCCTCGTCATCGGCGAGAACATCCAGGTTCGCCGCTTTGCCCGCTTCGCGGACAACGCTTCCACCGCTTATATCCATGCCGGCGGCAAGATCGGCGTCCTCGTCAACTGCAAGGTCGACGGCGGCATCGATGCGGCTGACATCGCCAAGGATGTCGCCATGCAGATCGCGGCGCTCAATCCCCGCTTCTGGGACAAGAGCCAGGTCTCTCAGGACATTCTCGACGAGGAAAAGAAGATCATGATGGCGCAGATGGCCAACGATCCCAAGATGGCCAGCAAGCCCGAGCAGGTCCGCGAGAAGATTGTCATGGGCAAGCTCAACAAGTTCTACTCCGAGAACTGCCTGCTCCAGCAGGAGTTTGTCCGCGGCGACCTCTTCACCGGCACGGTCGAGCAGTATATCGCCGACGCTGCCAAGAAGCTCGGCGGCAAGATCGAATTCGTTGACGCCGTCCGTTTCGAGAAGGGCGAGGGCATCGAGAAGAAGCAGGAGAACTTTGCCGAAGAGATCGCTTCCATGATCAAGGGCTAAGTCTCAACAAAAAATCGTTTGAAAAGACCGGACGGGAAACTGTCCGGTCTTTTTCTTGTGCAGAACGACGAAAAAGTATAGGTTTATTTTTGCAGGGAGGATGCAACAAAAATTGCAGAAATCCTTGTAAAAAGAAGCGAAAAATGCTACAATATACAGGCTTGTTGGGCAGAGCAGCCCACACATGAATTTTTTCGCAGGAGAGATTGCGTTGGGTACCCTGTCCGACCTTTGGAATTCGCTTGATTTTTCGGCAATGTTGTCGGCGCTGCTGCGCCTGCTTGCCGTGCTTTTATGTCTGACGGTCCATGAGACCTGCCACGGCCTTGCCGCTTATGCGCTCGGCGATCCGACGGCGAAGCGGGAGCATCGCCTGAGTCTGAACCCGCTGCACCACATCGACTGGTTCGGCCTTGCGTGTATGCTGCTGCTCGGCTTTGGTTGGGCGAAGCCCGTTCCGGTGGATATGCGCTACTTCAAAAAGCCGAAGCAGGGCATGGCGCTGACGGCGCTCGCGGGACCGGTGTCGAATTTCGTGTTGGCGGTTCTGGCGCTTTTCGGCGCGCGGCTCATATACCACCGGTACGGTGTCGGCTGGGATATTCTTTTCGACCTGCTGCTGACAACGGCATATCTGAGCGTGGGTCTCGGCCTTTTCAATCTCATCCCCATTTCGCCGCTCGACGGGTCTAAGGTGCTTTTTGCCGCTCTGCCGGACGGGGCGTATGAGAAGCTGATGCGCTACGAAAGATTCGGTATGTTCGTGCTGCTCGCTCTGGTTTGGCTCGGCGTGGGCGACAATGTGTTCAGCACGGCGATCTACCGGACCTACGCCTTTTTGATCAACTTCGTTTTCCGCGGACTCGTTTGAACGCGGCGAACGGAACGGAGAATTCGATGGACAACCCTATTTTCAAATTGGAGGGCGTGGTGCATGAGCGCTCGGCGGAAAAGCTTCAGGACTTTGAAGGCCCGCTCGACCTCATCCTGTTTCTGCTCTCAAAGAACAAGATCGAGATACAGGACATTCCCATCGCGCTCATCTTAGAGCAGTATCTCGCCTACCTTGAGCAGCGCAAGCAGCTCGATCTCGAGGTGGCGAGCGACTTTATCACGATGGCGGCCCACCTGATGTACATCAAAACGCGTATGCTCCTCTCCATCGAGGACGAGGAGGCGCAGAGCGAGATGGAACAGCTCATTGCGTCCCTGAAGGAGCGCCAGCAGAAGGACACCTATCTGCGGATCCGCACGCTGACGGAAACGCTCGGCCCCATGAGCGAGTTCGGACGCAACACGATGACACGCTCGCCGGAGCCGATGGAGCGCGGCAAGGTGTATGAATACGATCACGAAAAGGGAGACCTTGTGCTGGCGATGCAGGCGGTCTTTGACCGCGCGGAAAAGCTGGCCCCGCCGCCGCGCGCGGCCTTTGAGCAGATCGTGCGGCGCGAGCCGTATTCCGTGTCCGACAAAGCGGGCGAGATCGTCCGCCGGCTTAAAAGCTTCGGCATCACGCGCTTTTTGCTGCTGTTCCGCGGAGCGAAGAGCCGCAGCGAGATCGTGGCGACCTTTATGGCGGTGCTGGAGCTGTGCCGCGCGAGCGTGATCCGGCTCGCAGGCGGGGAGACGGACTGCACGGTGGACTGCGACCGCGACGCGCCGGAAACTTTTACATTGTGAGGAAATTATGGCAATCGAAAGCATGGACTTACATGAACTTCGCTCGGCAATGGAGGGTATCCTCTTTGCCTCGGGCGAGCCGGTGAATATCGACCGCATCTGCCTTGCGCTGGAGCTGGACAAGCCCACCGCCGAGCAGGTGCTGCAGGAACTGGGCGACTATTACGCCTACGAGCGCCGCGGCATCCGTCTCGTCCGCATGGAGGACAGCTATCAGCTCTGCTCCGCGCCGGACTATGCGGATGCGATCCGCAAGGCGTTTGAGATACGCAAGAGCGCCAAGCTTTCCCAGCCCGCGCTCGAGGTGCTGACCATCATCGCCTACTACCAGCCGACTACCCGCGCCTACGTCGATCAGGTGCGCGGCGTGGACAGCTCGTATACGATGGGACTTTTGCAGGAGCGCAGGCTTATCGAGGAATGCGGCAGGCTTCAGGTGCCGGGCCGTCCGCGGCTCTACCGCACGACGAAGGAATTTCTGCGCGTATTCCATCTTACCTCGTTGGAGGAGCTGCCCGAAATGCCGGGCCTCGAAGCGGACGGACAGCTTCGGCTGGACGCGGACGGGGCGATCCTCGACCCCGCGCAGCTTCGTGCGGAGGAGGAGACCGCCGCAGAGAACTAACGCGGCGAAACGACAGATGGGGGAGGTGACCGGACCGTGACAGCGTGGAAGGTGCTGGGGATCGTTCTGCTGTTCTTTCTGCTGCTCTCGTTTCTGCGCGTCGGCGTGATCGCTGCGTTCGGCGTGGAGCTGCGTGTGCGTCTGCGTGTCGGGCCGGTCAAGCTGACCATCCTGCCAAAGAGAGAAAAGAAGGCAAAAAAGGAAGAAAAAGCGGACGACCCGCCCGCCGAGACGGAGCCGCCGAAGGAAAAGAAGAAGCGGGCGCTGCCGAGGCTGACGCTTGCCGAGATTTACGACCTTGCGGGGGCGTTGTTCGGCGCATTGGGACGGACGCTGCGCCGCGCCTGCCGCCGCACGCGCATCGACCCGCTGGAGGTCTGCGTGGTCTTTGCGGGCGACGACCCCGCCGATACGGCGCAGACCTACGGCTATGCGTGCGCCGCCTTGTGGACCTTCATGCCGAAGCTTGAGGAGTTGTTTTATATCCCAAACCCCTCGATCCATTTGGACATGGACTTTCAGGCAAAGGAGACGACGGCGGAGGGAACGGTCAGCGTGTCGCTGCGCGTGTGCGACCTTTTTGCCATTCTCTTTGCGTTGGCGGGACCGATGGCGAAGTGGTTCCTGCGCTGGCGCGGGGCGCACCGGAACGACCCAAAGCCGACAGCGCAGGCGGAAACGCAGCCGCCGGCAGAAGAAGCGCCGGACCTTAAAATGAGCGAAACAGAACAACTGAGTGCATAGAAAGGAAATTGACCATGGAAAACAACGAGAAGAAGAACTCTGTGAGCGAGCTGATGGACACTACGATGACCAAGATCCGCGAAATGGTGGACTCCAACGCCATCGTGGGCGAACCCATCACCACGCTGGACGGCGTGACCCTTATCCCCGTTTCCCGCATGAGCTTCGGCTTCGGCAGCGGCGGCAGCATTTACGGTCAGACCAGCGAGCGCTTCGGCGGCGGCGCCGGCGCCGGCGTGAAGATCGACCCTGTGGCGTTCCTTGTCATCAAGGACGGGCAGACCCGCATGGTGCCGGTCTCCGTTCCGGCGGTGGCGACGGTGGACCGCGTTCTGGAGATGGCGCCTCAGCTCATCGACCGCGTTGAGGGCTTTGTCGCAAAGAAAAAGGAAGAGAAAGAATTCCTGTAAAAAAGGGCATACTGAGATCATTCTGAGAAAAGGGTGATCGACCATGTATCTTCGTACCATGCCCCGCGTCTTGAGCGCGTGTCTGGCGGCGCTGTGCCTGCTCGGCGGGATAAACTGCCGCGCCGCGGAGGCACCGCAGACCTCTGCGGAGTCCTTTGTCCTGATAGAAGCGCAGAGCGGACGCGTGCTTGCCTCGCGGAACGCCGAGCGAGAGCTGGCGATCGCCAGCACGACGAAAATCATGACGGCGCTGGTTGCGATGGAAGAGAAAAGCCCCTCTGAAACAGTATCTGTAAAGGAAAAACACTTGAAGGAAGGCTCGTCTATGTATCTGCGCGCAGGCGA
This sequence comes from uncultured Oscillospiraceae bacterium, assembly GCA_934553255.1. Classification (GTDB taxonomy): domain Bacteria; phylum Bacillota; class Clostridia; order Oscillospirales; family Oscillospiraceae; genus Hominicoprocola. The sequence continues at coordinate 40,779 of CAKTEZ010000004.1, read as the reverse complement.
GACCTTGACGCTGGAGGACCTGCTCTACGGACTCCTGCTTCCGTCGGGGAACGACGCGGCAGAGTGCATCGCCGACTATTGCGGCGGCGGTGTGGAGCCGTTCGTCCGCAAAATGAATGAAAAGGCCGCCGCGCTCGGCATGGCGCACACGGCGTTTGCCAACCCAAGCGGTCTGGACGCGGAGGGACATTATTCCTGCGCGCTCGATATGGCGCGCCTTGCGGCGTATGCCATGTGCCAACCGCTGTTCGTCCGCATCGCCTCGACCAAGACGGCGGCGGTGGGCGAGCGGATGCTCGGCAACCACAATAAGCTGCTCGCGTCGCTGTCCGGCTGCATGGGCGTAAAGACCGGTTACACTTCGGCGGCGGGGCGAACGCTCGTGACCTGCTGTGAGCGGGATGGGCTGCGGCTTATCGCCGTCACGCTCAATGACCGCGACGATTGGAACGACCATGCCGCGCTGTACGAGTACGGCTTTTCCGCCTACGCGCGCCGCTGCGCGGTATCGCGCGGCGAGCGCTATGCGGTCATGCCGCTGCGCGGCGGAACGCAAACGAGCGTGGCGCTCGCGGCGGGCGAGGACTTCTTCTATCCCGCGGCGACGGAAGAGGAGCTGACCGCTTCCGTGCAGCTGCCGGACGGCGCGCTGACCGCGCCGTTGGAGGCGGGGCAGTCGGTCGGGGAGCTACTCGTCACGCTGGACGGGCAGGAGGTCGGCCGTGTGCCGCTTGTCTGCGCGGAAAGCGTCGGGGCGGCGCAGACGAAGAAAAACGGACTGCTGGGGTATCTGAGCGCCCTGCTCTCCGCATGAAAAGAGGTGCTTGGCGCTGGCAGAGCGTTTACAAAAGCTGATCGCCGCTGCGGGACTTTGCTCCCGCCGCACGGCGGAGGAATGGATCGCCGCAGGGCGCGTGAGCGTGAACGGCACGGCGGCGATGGTCGGACAGAGCGCCGACCTGACGCGGGATACCGTCTGTGTGGACGGCGTTCCCATCACGCCGCCGGAGCGCAGGATATACCTGATGCTCAACAAGCCGCGCGGCTATGTTACCACGCTCTGCGACGAACGCGGGCGGCCGACGGCCGCCGAGCTGGTGGCGGACTGCGGCGAACGGGTCTATCCCGTGGGGCGGCTGGACCTCGACAGCGAGGGATTGCTGCTCTTTACCAACGACGGTGCGTGGATGCAGCGCATCCTGCACCCAAGCCATGAGATCGAAAAGACCTATCAGGTCACGGTGGCGGGCGCGGTGGAAAACGCCGCGCCGCGGCTTGCCGCCCTGCGGGAGATCGACGGCGAGACGATCCGTCCCGCGAAGGTCGCGCTGCTGCGCGGCGGGCGCGAGACGGCGGAGCTGTCCGTCACCATTCACGAAGGAAAAAACCGCCAGATTCGGCGGATGTGCGCGACTGTCGGACTGCATGTCAAGCGGCTGCGCCGCGTGCGCGAGCATACGCTTTCGCTCGGCGACCTGCCGGAGGGCCGGTGGCGCGAACTGACGGCGGAGGAGCTGCGCCGATTTGAGGAAGAGAAGTGAGGAAGAGACCATGCCGAAGAATATTCTACATACCATCGAAAAGAACATGAGCAGCTTCTCCAAGGGGCAGAAGCTCATTGCGCGCTTTATTCTGGAGGATTACGACAAGGCGGCCTTTATGACGGCGAGCAGGCTCGGCAAGACCGTGCAGGTGAGCGAGTCCACCGTGGTCCGCTTTGCGACGCAGCTCGGCTATGACGGCTATCCCAGCATGCAGCGCGCCCTGCAGGAGATGATCCGCGGCAAGCTTACGAGCCTGCAGCGCATCAAGGCGTCCGAGGGCGAGCTGGGCGGCAGCGATCTGGTGACCAATGTACTCCAGCGCGATATGGACAAGATCCGCATGGCCATTGACCAGACCGACGGTGCGGAATTCGATCAGGTGGTCGATACCATTACGCAGGCCAAGCACATCTATATCGTCGGTTTCCGTTCCTCGTCCTTCCTCGCGGGTTATCTCAACTTTTATTTCCGCATGATCTTTGATAACGTCGTGCTGGTGAACGGCGGCGCGGCGGGGACCTTTGACCAGCTTTTCCGCGTCGGTCCCGGCGATGTGGTCGTGGCCATCTGCTTCCCGCGTTATTCCGAACTGGCGATCAAAACGGTGCAGTATGCCAAGGACCGCGGCGCGGCCATCGTCGGCGTCACCGACAGCGAGATGTCGCCGGTGTATCAGCTTGCCTCCGGCTCGCTGCTGGTACGCAATGAAATGATCTCGTTCGTTGACTCGCTCGCGGCGCCGATGAGCATACTCAACGCCCTCATTCTTGCTGCCGCAAGTAAGGAGGAAACGGACATTTCCGAGACCTTTGGCGAACTGGAACATGTTTGGGACCGCTTTGGCATTTTCGGCAAGGTCGAAGATGAATAAGACTCTTGTTGTCATCGGCGGCGGAGCCGCCGGAATGATGGCGGCGATCAGCGCGGCGCGTGCGGGTACCGCCGTCACGCTGCTTGAGCCGAACGAGCGGTTGGGCAAAAAACTTAACATTACGGGCAAGGGCCGCTGCAATGTGACGAACGATTCCGCCTGCGAGGAGCTTCTGGCAAACATACCGCAGAACGGACGGTTTCTATACTCTGTGCTTTCCCGCTTTGACGGGCGCGATACCATGGCCTTTTTCGAGTCGATCGGCGTGCCGCTCAAGGTCGAGCGTGGTCGGCGCGTGTTTCCGGTCTCGGACCGTGCGTTCGACATTTCCGCCGCGCTGGAGCGCGAACTCAAGCGCCTGCGCGTCGCGCTCGTGCGCGACCGTGCGGTCTGCGTGCTGACGGACGAGGACGGCGCGGTCTGCGGCGTGAAAGGGGAGAAGGATACCTACCGTGCGGGCGCGGCGGTCCTTGCTACGGGCGGCGTGAGCTACCACGGCACCGGCTCGACCGGCGACGGACACCGCATGGCGGCGATGCTCGGCCACACGGTCACGCCGCTTTCCGGCTCGCTCGTTCCGCTGCGGGCGGAGGGCTGCGCGGAGCTGCAGGGGCTGAGTCTGCGGAATGTGGGGCTGAGCGTTTATGAAAACGGAAAGAGGATCTATACCGACTTCGGTGAACTGCTCTTTACGCATTTCGGCGTGTCCGGACCGCTGATCCTTTCCGCCTCGGCGCATATGCGGCATTTTGATAAAAAGAGCTATCGGCTGGAGCTGGACCTCAAGCCCGCCTTGGACGAGCAGCAGCTTGATAAGCGTCTGCTTTCCGATTTCCAGAAGCACGCCAACAGCGACTTGTGCAACGCGCTTGGCGAACTGCTGCCGCAGAAGCTTATTCCTGTGGCGGTGGAGCGCTCCGGCATTCCTCCGCATGAGAAGGTGCATGACCTCACGCGGGAGCAGCGCGCCGCGCTGCGTCAGCTTTTGAAGCATTGGAGCATCGATGTTCTCGAGCCTATGCCGGTCGAAAACGCCATCATCACCTCCGGCGGCGTCAAGGTGGGGGAGATCGACCCAAAGACCATGGCATCCAAGAGGATTGCGGGTCTGTACTTTGCCGGTGAGCTTATCGATGTGGACGCCTACACCGGCGGCTTCAACCTGCAGATCGCATGGGCGACCGGAAAGGCTGCCGGTGAAGCGGCGGCACAGTATTTGCGGGAGCAATAAAGTATTTCTACTTAACAGATAAACTATGGAAAGAAGCAAGCGGTATGTCTGAAAAACGCTATGCCGTCGCGGTGGACGGCCCCTCCGGTGCGGGGAAAAGCACTCTTGCCAGGGCGCTTGCCGCCAAGCTGAACATTCTCTATGTGGACACGGGCGCGATCTACCGCACCATCGGCTGCGCGGTGAAGCGCCGCGGGATCGCGCTGCGGGACGAGGCGGCGGTCGTCGCGCTCCTGCCGGAGCTGGACATCGCCATGCGGTATGAAGCGGACGGCCTGCAGCATATGTTCCTGAACGGAGAGGACGTGACCGCCGAGATCCGCCTGCCGGAGATCTCCATGTACGCGAGCGCCGTTTCGGCGCTTCCCGCCGTACGCGCCTATCTGCTGGAGATGCAGCGCGACATGGCGCGGCGGCACAGCGTCATTATGGACGGACGGGACATTGGCACGGTCGTTCTGCCGGATGCGGAGGTCAAGATATTTCTCACCGCATCGAGCGAGGTGCGCGCGGAGCGCCGCTGTCTGGAGTTGGAGCAGCGCGGCACGCCGAAGCCCTACGACGAGGTGCTGCGCGAGCTGGTCGAGCGGGACTACAACGATTCCCACCGCGCCGTCGCGCCGCTCAGACCCGCCGAGGACGCGGTGATCGTCGACACCTCGGCGCTGGATTTCGCGCAGAGCGAGCAGGCGCTTGAGAAGATCATTCGGGAGAGGGTGCAATGAGAGTTCTGTTTTGCATCATCTGGGTGATCGGGCAGCTTCTGCGCCTGCTTTTTCGGGTGGAGGTCAAGGGGCGGGAGAACCTGCCGAAGCACGGCGCGCTGCTCTGCCCCAACCATGCGAGCGACATCGATCCGGTGCTGATCGGCCTGTGCCTGCCCATCGACTACCATCTGCATTTCATGGCCAAGGCCGAGCTGTTTCAAAACCGGCTGCTTGGCTGGTTCCTGCGCGCGCTCGGCGCGTTTCCGGTCAACCGCGAGGGTACGGACATTCAGGCGGTCAAGACCGCGATGAAGGTCATACGCGAGGACGAAAATCTGCTGATCTTTCCGGAGGGAACGACGATCCACGGCGGCATCGGCTCTCACGACGGGCTGCCCGCGCACGCGCATTCCGGCATTGCCATGATCGGCGTGCGCTCCGGCGCGGCGCTGATCCCTGTGTTTGTCGGCGGGGAGAAAAAGCTTTTCCGTAAGACGGCGATCGTCTTCGGCGAGCCGTACATTCCGCAGATCACAGGACGGCGGGGGACCTCGGAGGAGCTGCAAAAGATCGCCGACGATGTGCTGCGCGAGGCGTACGCGCTCGGCGGGCAGGCGGTGGGAGGTGCGCCTCTGTGAGAGTCCTTCTTGCTAAGACCGCGGGCTTCTGCTACGGCGTGGAGCGCGCGGTCCGGCTCGCGCATGAGACGGCGCGGGAGCGTGGCGGCGCCATGCTCGGCAGCATCATACACAACGAAAATGTGGTCGCGGAGTTGGCGAGCGAGGGGATGCGCCGCATCGCATCGCCCGAGGAAGCACGGGCCGGTGAGACGGTGCTGCTCCGCTCGCACGGTGAGCGGCGCGAGGTCATCGAGCGGCTCGCCGCGCGCGGCGCGCAGGTCGTCAGCGCAGCCTGTCCGAACGTGCAGCGCATTCAAAGGCTCGTCGTGCAGGCGGAGCAGGAGGGACGGCAGGTCGTCATCGTCGGCGAACACGATCACCCCGAGGTGGCGGGGATCGCCAGCTGGTGCGCCAGCCCGTTGGTCTTCGGAACGCCGGAGGAGATCGAAAACTGGCTCGGTAAAGAGCCGAAATCTGCCGCTTTGCCCATAACAGCAGTTGCCCAGACCACCTGCATTCGTGCGCTTTGGGAAAGTTGCGTGAAAATTCTAAAAAAAGAGTGTACAAATCTGAAAATTGATGATACAATATGCAATGCTACGCAAAAACGCCAGTCTGAGGCGGCGGAGATCGCCTCTCAGGTTGACGTTATGGTGGTGGTCGGAGACCGTAAAAGCGCTAACACCAGACATTTGACAGAAATCTGCAAAGAGAGCTGCGCCCGCGTTTATCAGATCGAAACAGCGGACGAACTCTCACCGGACCTCTTTCATGGCTGTACTGTTGCGGGCCTGACGGCCGGCGCCTCCACTCCTGCGGGCATCATTAAGGAGGTATATGCAACCATGACGGAAGAAATCAAGACCATTGAAGGCGGCGAGTCCTTCGAAGAAATGCTCGACAAATCTTTTAAGACTTTAAATACAGGAGATAAGGTGACCGGTATTGTCACGGCCATCGGTACGACCGAGATCCAGGTCGACCTGGGCTGCAAGCAGGCGGGCTACATTCCCGTCAGCGAGCTTTCCAGCGATCCCGATGCCAAGGTCGAGGACATTGTCCACATCGGCGACGAGATCGAGACTTACATCGTCCGCGTGAACGACATCGAAGGCTATGCCACGCTTTCCAAGAAGCGTCTGGACGCGGTCAAGGTCTGGGAGGACATCGAGAACGCCGTTGAGAACAAAACGGTACTCGAAGGCATCGTTACGGAAGAAAACAAGGGCGGTATTGTCGTTTCCGTCAAGGGCGTGCGCGTATTTGTTCCCGCGTCCCAGAGCGGTCTGCCCAAGGACAGCGACCTCAGCCAGATGATCAAGCAGCGCGTTCAGCTCCGCATCACGGAGGTCAACCGCGCCCGCCGCCGCGTCGTCGGCTCCATCAAGGCCGTGCAGAGCGAGGCTCGTCAGGCCGCGCAGGCTGAGATCTGGGCGAACATCGAGGTCGGCAAGCACTACGATGGCGTTGTCAAGTCCATGACCAGCTACGGCGTGTTCGTTGACATCGGCGGCGTGGACGGCATGGTCCACATCTCCGAGCTGAGCTGGAGCCGCATCAAGAACCCCGCCGAGGTCGTTTCCGTCGGCGATCATCTTGATGTCTATGTTATCTCTTTCGATCCGGAGAAGCATAAGATCTCTCTCGGCGTGAAGGACCGCACCCAGAATCCTTGGGATGTGTTCATGAACACCTATAAGGTCGGCGATGTGGCCAATGTCCGCATCGTCAAGCTGATGACCTTCGGCGCGTTCGCCGAGGTCGTTCCCGGCGTGGACGGTCTGATCCACATCTCCCAGATCGCGGACCGCCGCATCGATAAGCCCTCCGATGTTCTCGCCGAAGGCGACAAGGTCGATGCGAAGATCATTGCTATCGACGAGGATAAGAAGAAGATCTCTCTGAGCATTCGTGCGCTGCTCGCGCCCGCTGCCGAGGAAGATGCTCCTGTTGAGGAGTAAATCCGTATAAGATGAAAAGGACAGGCTCTGCCTGTCCTTTTTTCTGTACGGTTTCGGAAATTGGGCTTTTCAAGAGGGAAGATGTGTGGTAAAATATCCCTGTTGACAAAGTTTTAACGAAAGACCTTTATCATATCATGCAGGAGGAGACCAACGATGAACGTTCAGGAACTCTATCGGAAAAAGCTGACCACCGCTGCCGAGGCGGTAAAGGCCGTCAAGAGCGGCGATTGGGTGGATTACGGCTGGTGTACGAATCACCCCTATTCGCTCGATAAGGCGCTTGCCGCCCGCCAGAGCGAGCTGCGCGATGTCAAGGTACGCGGCGGCGTGACGATGTGGATGCCCGAGATCTGCAAGGCGGAGGACGCGGGCGAGCATTTTACCTGGCATTCGTGGCATTGCAGCGGCATCGACCGCAAGATCATCGCCAAGGGCATGGGATACTTTATGCCCATGCGCTACAGCGAGCTGCCCCGTTTCTACCGTGACGGCAACGCCAGCGTGGATGTTGCGATGATCCAGGTCACGCCGATGGACAAGCATGGCAATTTCAGCTATGCGCTGGCCGCCTCTCATCTGGCGGATATGCTCGACAACGCCAAGACCGTCATCGTCGAGGTCAATGAGAACCTTCCGTGGGTCTACGGCTTGACCGGCTGCGAGATCAATGTTGCCGACATTGACATGGTCGTTGAGGGCGAAAATCCCCCCGTGGCACAGCTCGGCGCGGGCGGCGCTCCGACCGATGTGGATGTTGCGGTCGCCAATCTGGTCGTCCCGCAGATCCCAAACGGCGCCTGCCTTCAGCTCGGCATCGGCGGTATGCCCAACACCATCGGCTCGATGATCGCGCAGTCCGACCTCAAGGACCTTTCCGTGCATACGGAGATGTATGTGGATGGCTTCGTGGATATGGCTTTGGCGGGCAAGATCACCGGCAGACACAAAAATCTGGACAAGGGCCGTCAGGTCTTTGCTTTCGCGGCCGGTACGCAGAAGCTCTATGATTACATGGACCGCAATCCCGAGGTCATGGGCGCTCCGGTCGATTACACGAACGATGTTCATGTGATCTCCCAGATCGACAACTTCATTTCCATCAACAACGCCATCGACTGCGACCTCTTCGGCCAGGTCAACGCGGAGTCCGCCGGCGTCAAGCACATTTCCGGCACGGGCGGCCAGCTCGACTTTGCGATGGGCGCGTACCTGTCCAAGGGCGGCAAGAGCTTCATTTGCATGTCCTCCACCGTCACGGGAAAGGACGGCAGCGTTAAGAGCCGTATCGTCCCCACGCTGACGCCCGGCTCCATCTGCACCGACCCGCGCTCCTGCACGCACTACATCGTTACCGAGTACGGTATGGTGAACCTCAAGGGCCTGTCCACATGGCAGCGCGCCGAAGCGCTGATCTCCATCGCGCATCCGGATTTCCGTGAGCAGCTTATTGCCGACGCGGAGAAAATGCATATCTGGCGCAGAAGCAACAAGTAAAAATACAGAAAAATGCTGGAAGGGGCGGCCAAATCGGCCGCTCCTTTTCCGCGCACTCTGCCGAATTTGGCCTTTTTGCACGGAAAAGGGGAAGAAATCACTTGAAAATCATGCCAAGTTGAGCTATACTATACACAGCGAGAATTGACCCTTTTTGAGTATTTTTCGATTTGTGTACCTGCAAATGGATACTATTTGACGGGAGGCGGGCATAATGTTCTGTGTGGGGGATAAGATCGTGCATCCGATGCACGGCGCGGGAATGATCGAGAGCATCGTGGAAGAGCGGATCGGCAGAGACCGTGTGATGTTCTATGTGTTTAAGATGCCCGGCTCCGGTCTGACGCTCAAGATCCCGACGGAGAACAGCGGCCTGATCGGAATTCGCGCCGTGTCGAGCGCGGAGGCGATCGAGAAGGTCCTTGCGGAGATCCCCAAGCTGAGCGTGGACATGACGACGAACTGGAATCACCGCTACCGCGAGAATATGGAGCGCATCAAGAGCGGCGACTTATTGGAGGTCGCGGGCGTGATCAAGGCGCTCATGCATCGGGACGGCGAGCGCGGTCTGTCCACCGGCGAGCGAAAGATGCTGCACAATGCTAAGCAAATACTGATCTCCGAGATCGTTCTGGCGGAGGATGTTGAATATACCGACGCGGAGTCGCGTGTTACCGCTGCGATCGCGGCGGGGGAGGACGAATGAAAAACCTTTTCCAGAAGATTTTCGGCAGGGAGCCTCGCGCGTATCCGTACTGTGCGGCGATCGTTGCCGCGGCGGGTTGTTCGCAGCGCTATGGGGGAGAGAATAAGCTCCTCCAGCCGTTGGACGGCATACCGGTGCTGGCGCACACGCTGCGCGCAGTCGATGCCGCGGCGCGTGTGGACGAGATCGTGATTGCCGCCCGCGAGGAGGACCTGCTGTCCTATGCCGATCTGTGCAAGGCGTACGGAATCGGAAAGCCGGTCAAGGTCATCGTCGGCGGTGCGACGCGCACGGAGTCTGTGCTGCGCGCGGCGCTGGAAACGAGCGAGGAAGCAGGGCTGATCGCCGTGCAGGACGGCGCGCGCCCGCTCGTGAAGCCGGAGATGATCGACGCGCTGATCGAAAAGGCGGCGGCCTGCGCCGCCGTCGCGCCCGCAACGGCGGTGCGCGATACCGTCAAGGTGTCCGACGACGGACGGACCGTGCGGGAAACGCCGGAGCGTTCCAGGCTCTTTGCCGTACAGACGCCGCAGGTGTTCGATGCGGCGGTTTTGAAGGCGGCGCTTCAGTCTGCCCTGACCTCCGGCGGAGAAGTGACCGACGATTGTGCCGCGGTAGAGCGCCTTGGCAAGGTGGTTTACTTGACAGATGGCGACGAGGAAAATGTTAAGATCACCACCCCGATCGATCTTCTGTTGGCGGAGGCGATCCTCCACGATCGGACGGAACGGGAGGGTGCGGAATGACGAAGCTTCGCGTTGGCCACGGCTATGACGTCCACCGCCTGACGGAAGGGCGAAGGCTCGTTCTCGGCGGCGTGGAGGTCCCGCATGAAAAGGGTCTGCTCGGCCACAGCGATGCCGATGTGCTTACCCATGCGGTCATGGACGCGCTGCTCGGCGCGACGGCGCTCGGCGACATCGGCAAGCTCTTTCCGTACACGGACGAGGCATACCGCGGCATTTCCAGTCTGCTCCTGCTTGAACGGGTGCGCGAAAAGCTGACGGAGGGCGGCTGGTCGGTCGTGAACATCGACGCGACGGTTCTGGCGCAGGCGCCGAAGCTTGCGCCGTACCGTGCGCAGATGCGAGCCAATCTTGCCCGTGCGCTCGCGCTGGACGCCTCCTGCGTCAGCGTCAAAGCGACAACGGAGGAAGGGCTTGGCTTTACGGGAGAAGGACTTGGCATTGCGGCGCACGCTGTGGCGCTGTTGGAGAAAAATACGGAAGAAAGAGGAGAACATCTATGAGCCTGAAGGACAATCTTATGCAGGCGGCGATGGATCTGGCCAATGCGCCTGCCGAAAACCGCACGGAAACGAAAGCGGCGAAGCCGGAGCGTCCGGCTTCGGAATTTATGCGTCCGCATACGGACACGGAAAAGCGCGGCTATGTGACGGAGATCGGCGCGGAGACCGTCATCGAAGGCTCGGTGCGGACGAACGGAAGTCTAGTTCTCTATGGCGCAGTCCACGGCAACATCACAGGACAGGGCGACCTGAGCATCTGCGGCCGCATCGAGGGCGATGCGGAGGGCAAGAATATCCGCCTGAGCGGGGTACGCATGACGGGCAATGTCACGGCGCACGGAACGCTGGATATAGACGAGCGCTCCGCGGTCGAGGGCGACGTACACGCGGAAAGCTTTGTACTCAACGGCGCGGTGAAGGGCAATGTCATCGTCGCCGGAACGCTCACGATGGAGCAGCACGCGGTCATCACCGGCGGTGTGACGGCGGGGAAGCTCTCCGTGGTCGAGGGCGCGGTGATCAGCGGCGAGGTCCGCATCGGCGTACCGGAAACGGCGGAATAAAAGAGACCGAAAAAGGACGGCGCAAGCCGTCCTTTTTTTATGCCGAAACGCCGTATTCCGCCATGGTGCGGAGAAGCGCTTCGCGGTTTTCCGCACCCATTTCGCACAGGGGGAGCCGCAGCGTACCGCTGCATAACCCGAGCTGTGCGAGGGCGGTCTTGACGGGAATGGGATTGACCTCGCAGAAGAGGGCGCGGAGCAGCGGCGCGAGACGAAGCTGCATACGCCCTGCTTCCAGCAGTCGGTCGGCAAGGCAGAGACGCACCAGCTCGTGCATTTCGCACGGGACGAGATTTGCGGCGACCGAGATCACGCCCACGCCGCCGAGCGCACAGATGGCGGCGGTGTCCTCGTCGTTGCCGGACCAGACGGAGAAGCCGTCGCCGCAGAGATTCCGTGTGTCCTGAATGAGCGCAAAGCTGCCGGAGGCCTCCTTGACGCCGACGATGTTTGGGTGCTGCGCCAGCACGGCATAGGTCTCGGCGGTGCAGCTCACGCCGGTGCGGGAGGGGACGTTGTAGACGATAAGGGGACGGTCAACAGCATCCGCCACGGCGGTAAAATGGCGGATAAGCCCGCGCTGCGTCGCCTTGTTGTAGTAAGGCGTGACGACCAGAACGCCGTCTGCGCCCATGGCGCAGGCGTCGCGCGAGAGCGCGGCGGCGGAGGCGGTGTTGTTCGAGCCGGTGCCGACGATGACCGGCACACGGCCCGCGGCGCACTCAATGCTGTGCGCGATGACTGCGCTGCGTTCGGCATAGGTCAGCGTCGCGCCCTCGCCGGTCGTGGCGCAGACAATGAGCGCGTCGGTCCCGGCGTCGAGTTGTCGGTCGATAAGGCGGTCGAGTGCGGGAAGGTCGATGCCGTCCGGCGTCATCGGCGTCACCAATGCAACGCCGGAGCCTGTGAATAAAGGCTGAGACATGGCGGAAGCTCCTCTCGGTTTGATTTTACGGAAAATATTGTCAGGAAAAAAGATGGCGGTTTTTCTTGAAACGGGGCGCGTTCTATTCTATAATGTAGCAATATAGGAAAAAGCGACCAACGGAGGAATCCTATGAAACGAACGCTTCGGACCGCCTTTCTGAGCCTGCTGCTTTTGTGCGCGTTCTGCGTCGGCGCGCAGGCCACGGAACATACTATGCTCAAGGTCGGCTTAAAATACGGCGACAACGCGCTTTTTTCGGCGCGGCTGCAAAACTACAACGATACCCTCAGCGGCTCCGGCTATGCCTTCGGCTATTACGACGGCGAGCGGAATTTCGTGGAGCTTGCCTCGACGGACGAGGAGAAGATCACCGTCACGGTGGACAGCAACGCCTATGTATCCGGCAACGCCTGCTACGAAACGCGCCCGACGAACTATACGATCATTCTCGGCGCGTACCACATCGAGCTGCTGACGGCATTTGAAGGTTATGAGGAAGCGCTGACCGTGGCGCAGAGTTATCCCAAAGGCTTTGTCGCGTATATCGATGGCGAGTACCGCGTGCGGATCGGCAACCACGCGAGCTACGATGAATCCGCGGGCGTGCTGTCGGAGACGGATGTGTTGGACTACGGCGCGCAGATCGTCACGCCAAGCAGCACGGGCGTGGTGGTCTCTGCCACAGGGACGGACACGGTGCTTTTCGAGTTCGACTGCTCGGGGCTGCACAGTCTCGGTGTCCGGCCGCGCTCGGTGGCGGGAGAGAAAACGGTGACATGGTTCTCCGGCTACCGTTATTACGGCGGCTTTGAGTACCAGCGCACGACGGGCGGCTACATCAGCGTCATCAATGTGGTGGACATGGAGGATTATGTCAAGTGCGTCATCGCAGCGGAGATGTCGAACGACTGGCCGACGGAAGCGCTCAAGGCGCAGACGGTCTGCGCCCGCACCTATGCCGCCGCGCAGACACGCCACCGCAGCGCGGGCTTTGATGTGTGCGCGACCGTGGACTGTCAGGCGTACAGCGGAATGGCGCGGTGCAGCGAGCGTTCCGATGCCGCGGCAGAGGAAACGAGGGGCATTTGCATTTATTACAACGGCGTGCCGGTCACAAACGCCGTTTACTACTCCTGCAACGGCGGCGCGAGCGAGAGCTGCAAAAATGTCTGGGGCAGCGATGTGCCGTACCTTGTGGGAAAGCTCGACCCCTACGAGGAAAGCGTCTCGTGGCGCTTTTCCCGCTACTACTGGTCCTTCACCGCGACGGGCGACGAGCTGCGCGCGATCCTGAAGTCAGAGGCAAATACGGACGTTGGGCAGGTACGCAATGTCTATGTCTCCGAATACAGCGACACGGGAAATGTCATCGCCCTGACCTTTGAGGGAACGGACGGCTCCTACACCGCGCGGCGCGAGAAGTGCCGGACGCTGCTCAACGGGGTGTACGACCATGTGAACATCCGCAGTATGCGCTACACGGTGACCGGCGGCGACGCGGGGACCTACTATGTCAACGATGCGGAAAACGCGGTGACGGGGACCGGCGGACTGTATCTCCTTTCCGGCGACGGAACGGTCGTACCGAACAATGCGTCGGCGCGCGACACCTATGTCATCACGGCGGACGGCGTTTCCTCGCTTGAGCGCGAAAGCAAAAATCCGGACAACACCTTCACATTCTCCGGCTCCGGCTGGGGGCATAATGTCGGCATGAGCCAATGGGGCGCTTTCGCCATGGCGGAGCAGGGCTGCAGCTATGCCGATATTCTGAATTTCTACTATACGGGCATCACGCTTGCGTGACGCGGAAAGAAGCGACATGAAAACCAGTGATTTTTACTATGACCTCCCGCAGGAGCTGATCGCACAGACTCCGCTGGAAAGACGCGACGCGTCGCGCCTGATGTGTCTCGATAAGGTGACGGGCGCGGTGTCGCACCATCATTTTTATGAGCTGCCGGACTTCCTGAACGCGGGCGACTGCCTGATCCTGAACAACTCCCGCGTCCTGCCCGCACGCCTGCTGGGGCGTCGCCTGCCCGGCGGCGGAGCCTGCGAGGTCCTGCTGCTGCAGGATAAGGGCGACAAGGTGTGGGAATGCCTTGTGCGTCCGGGCAAGCATCTGCGCGAAGGCGCGCGCGTGAGCTTCGGCGACGGCGAGCTGACGGCGGAGGTTGCCGAGGTCCTGCCGGACGGGAACCGCCTGGTGCGCTTCGACTACGAGGGGATCTTCCTTGAGGTGCTCGAGCGGCTCGGCAAGATGCCGCTGCCGCCCTATATCAAGGAAGAACTGCGGGATCAGGAGCGCTACCAGACTGTCTATTCCAAGGTCAACGGTTCGGCGGCGGCGCCCACGGCGGGGCTGCATTTTACGCCGGAGCTGTTGGAAAGGATCGCCGCCAAGGGCGTTGGGGTCGGCTATGTGACGCTGCATGTCGGCCTCGGCACATTCCGCCCGGTCAAGGAGGACGAGGTCGAGCAGCACGATATGCACAGCGAGTACTGCGTCATTCCGCAGGAGACGGCGGATCTCATCAACCGAACCAAGGCGAACGGCGGGCGCGTTATCTGCGTCGGTACGACCTCCTGCCGCACCGTTGAAAGCTGGGCGAGGGAGGATGGCACCATGACCGCGGCGGGCGGTTGGACGAATATCTATATTTATCCCGGTTACCGGTTCAAGGTGATGGACGCGCTCGTGACGAATTTCCATCTGCCGGAATCTACGCTCGTCATGCTGGTCAGCGCACTCGCGGGACGCGAGCATGTTCTCGCCGCCTATGAGGAAGCGGTGCGTGAGCGCTACCGTTTCTTCAGCTTCGGCGATGCGATGTTCATTTCGTAAGGAGGGGCTATGTTCAAGGTCATCAAATACGAGGGTAAGGCAAGACGCGGCAAATTCCAATGCGCGCACGGCGGGGAAGTGCAGACCCCTGTTTTTATGAATGTCGGCACACAGGCTGCCATTAAGGGCGGCGTGAGCGCGCTCGACCTCAAGGATCTCGGCTGCCAGATCGAGCTGAGCAACACCTATCATCTCCACCTTCGCCCGGGCGACGAGGTGGTACGCGCGATGGGCGGACTGCACAAGTTCATGAATTGGGATGGCCCGATCCTGACGGACAGCGGCGGCTTTCAGGTCTTTTCTCTTGCGGGGCTTCGCAAGATCCGCGAGGAGGGCGTTACCTTTGCCTCGCATCTCGATGGCCACCGCATCTTCATGGGACCGGAGGAGAGCATGCACATTCAGTCAAATCTCGGCAGCGACATTGCCATGGCCTTTGACGAGTGTGTGGAAAATCCAGCGCCCTACGAGTACGCCAAGGCTTCCTGCGAGCGTACGCTGCGTTGGCTGGAGCGCTGCAAAGCGGAGCATGACAAGTTAAATGCCTTGCCGGACACCGTCAACCCGGGGCAGATGCTTTTCGGCATCAATCAGGGCGCGACCTATGCGGATCTGCGTATCTGGCATATGCAGCAGATCGCTAAGATCGACTGCGAGGGATACGCCATCGGCGGTCTTGCGGTCGGCGAACCGACGCAGGTGATGTACGACATCATCGACGCGGTAGAGCCGTATATGCCGCAGGATAGGCCGCGCTATCTCATGGGGGTCGGCACACCGTCGAACATCATCGAGGGCGTGGCGCGCGGCGTGGATTTCTTTGACTGCGTGATGCCCGCGCGCAATGCGCGCCACGGTAAGCTTTTCACATGGAGCGGCGCTATCAACCTCAAAAACGAGAAATACAAGCTTGACGAACGGCCTGTTGATGAGAACTGTGATTGCCCGACCTGCCGGAATTTTTCGCGTGCCTATCTCCGCCATCTTTTCAAGGCGGACGAAATACTGGCTCTGCGCCTTGCGGTGATGCACAATCTGTATTTTTACAACACGCTTGCGCGCCGTATCCGCGACGCGCTCGACGCGGGCGACTTTGCGCCCTTCCGCGCGGAATACAGCGCGAAGCTTTCCGAAAGAGCGTAATTTGCCGCAGAAAACTCTTGCACATTCTGCGCGATTTCGCTATAATAGCAGCAATGCTGTAAAAGCGGAATGTTATAAACGAAAGGATTTTTCAATTATGGATTCTATTCTTCTCTTGGTCGCTATGGTCGCGGTTTTCTATTTCCTTATCATTCGTCCGGAAAACAAGCGTAAAAAGCAGGCGGAGACCATGCGTAACAGCCTGAAGAAGGGCGAGCGCATCACCACCATCGGCGGCATGGTCGGCAAGATCGTGCAGGTCAACGACTCCACCATCGTTTTTGAGACGAGCGAGGACCGCGTCCGCATTGAAGTGACCAAGTGGGCCGTCCAGTCCACCGGGTCTATGGAGCAGGCTGCCGCGCAGAAGGGCAAGAAGGATGCCAAGGTCGAGGAGAAGGCGGAGGAAGCGCCCGCTATCGAGGAAGCGACTGAGACGGTCGAGGCTCCTGCCGAGGAAAAGACCTCCTACGATCCGGAGATCAAGTAAAGAAGCGGATATATTGAGAACGCGTCGGCAGATGCCGACGCGTTCTTTTTTTGCGAAATTGCAGGCATGGATATAAAACGGGACTAGACGGCATAGAGTATCTGTGAACGACGGCGAGGGAGGTCATTCACATGGATAAGGAAAGGCGCATTTTCGGAAGGTCGGTCTGGCTGAGCGCGGCGATTAGTCTCGGCGCGTACCTGCTGTTGTTGATGCTCGTGTCCTACCTGACGGTGAGCGGCCGCGTGGGGGAGACGGTAATGCGGCAATGCGTGTGGCTGTGCGCCGCCCTTGCGTCGCTGCTCGGCGCTTCAGCGTCGCTGCACGGTGCGGCGGGGAGGGGCGGCGTTGTGCCGCTGCTGCTCGGCGCGGCAGCGTTCTGGGCGTCGGTGCTTGCCCTCGGATTTCTGGCGTCGAACGCGTTGTCTCTTCCTTCGGCGGCAGCGCTGCTTGCTGCGGTAGCGGTTGGTGAGCTGCCGATCCTGCTGTTGATGGGACGACGGAGGAAGCGGACGAGACGGCATAAATCGACGCGTTCCCGCCGGTAAACATAAAGAGCGGTTCGGTGTACTGCCACGCAAAGTTTACGGATTGCACAAATGGAGCGTGAGTGGGGGAACGCGTGCCTTGCAGACGGCTTTTCCAGATGTGGTAAATCGGGTTTTGCTTCAGCACCATATCTTGTTCCGAAAAGACGCGGTATACAGAGTTTACATAATGATGTTTACATAACATTTTGACATAATTGACAAAATTCGGAAAATTGAGGAAATACGCTTGCGAAGCGGTGGAAAATAGCCTATATTTATAGATGCTTTTCCCTTGCTTTTTACGCCTGGCGCATTTCCTCGGCGGAAAACAGTGAGGGATTTTACCTTGAAGCAAAGACGACTGCGGACGCGCGTTTCGTGTGTTTCGCTGCAAAAAGTACCGGCTGCTTCGTTGGCGTTGGCAGCTTTTTTTCTGCTCGGGGTTTTTCTGGGGCGTTCTCTTGCGGTGCGCTGCGCGGAAACGATGGGCGCGGAGCTGCGGCGCTATCTGGACGGCTATATGGATCTGCACGCCGCCGGCGGCTTTTCCACGGCGGCGGCATGGAAGACGGCGCTCTGCTTTTTCCGCGCGCCGGTGCTGGTTTTCATCCTTGGCTTCGCTTCGCTGGGTGTGGCGCTCATTCCGTGCGTGTGCGCGGCGCAGGGCTTTTTGTTTTCCTTTTCGCTTTTCTGCTTCGCGGCAGGACTGGGAGAGGACGGCTTCTTCCTGCTGCTTGCGCTGTTCGCCGTGCGGCTGCTGATCGTTCTTCCGTGTACGCTGCTTCTCGGCGGCGCGGCATGGGAGGCGTCGTGTTCGCTCGCCGCCCTGTCGTTCGGCAGAGGAAAGCGGACGAAGGCTGTGGCGTACGGCGGCTGCTGGCCGCGCTTCGGGGTATCGTGTGTGTGTTTGTGTTTCGGCGCAGCGTTGGAGTTGTGGCTTGTGCCGCAGGTCCTGACGCGGCTGCTGCATTGATCTTTTCGGGAAGGGAGGGGTGTCCGCATGGCGGTGGATTATCTGGAGCAATATGAGGCCTATCTGCGCGAGGAAAAGCATTCCTCTCAGAATACGCTTTGCTCCTATATGCGCGATCTGCGCCAGTTTTCGGAGCATCTCTCCACCCAGCGCATGAGCGACCTGCGGAAGGTCAAGAGCGAGACCATCAGCGATTATGTTGCGTGGATGGGCAGCAAGGGCAAATCCGCCGCGACCGTCACGCGCGCTATCGCGTCCATCAAGTCGTTCTATGCGTTTTTGCTCGAGCGCGGCGAGGTCAAGACGAACCCCGCCAAGAGCGTTGCCGCCGTCAAGGTCGAGCGCCGCTTTCCGGAGATCCTCACGGGCAAGGAGGTCGAGCTGTTCCTCGATCAGCCCCGCTGCGTGGACGCCAAGGGCTACCGTGACCACGCCATGCTGGAGCTGCTCTACGCCACCGGCATCCGCGTGAGCGAATTGATCGCCCTCGACGAGAGCGATTGCAGCCTTTCCGCCGGCTTTATCCGCTGCGAGAGCAAAGGGCGCGAGCGCATCATCCCGCTTTATCCTGCCGCCGTCAAGGCGCTGTCGGACTACATCAAGGACGTGCGTCCCCAGCTTCTTGCCGATCCAGAGGAAACGGCGCTGTTCGTCAACATGAACGGCGAGCGCATGAGCCGTCAAGGGTTCTGGAAGATCGTCAAGCACTATCAGGAGATGGCGCAGATCGACAAGGACATCACGCCCCATACGCTGCGCCATTCCTTCGCTGTGCATCTGCTGGAGAACGGCGCGGACCTGCACGCCATTCAGGAAATGCTCGGCCACGCCGACATTTCCTCTACCCAGATCTACACCCATGTGGTGAAAAAGCAGCTTCGGGACATCTATCAAAAGGCTCATCCGCGGGCATAAACAGGAATACGGAGAAGAGGACGCTTTCGCGTCCTCTTTTTTGCGCCCGCCGCACGCCTGCCGCGCGCCGTGCATATCATGCTGCGAGGAGGGGAGAAGGTTGGATCGCTATTTATTGGTCGCCCGTTCCATTACCCACGCCCAGCAGATGATGAAGGTGCTTGACCGCGGCGGGATCCGCACACGGATGCTGCGCGCGAGCGCGGAGCTGACAGGCCGCGGCTGCGGCTATACGCTGGAGGTGTCCGAGCGGCATTACGCCGCGGCGATGCGGCGTTTGCAGGACGCGCAGCTTCGGCCGCTCAAGGTCGTCCGGCAGAGCGGCGGGGAAAGGCGTGAGGTAGACCTATGATCTATCTCGATTCCGCGGCGACGACGTTTCAAAAGCCGCCGTCCGTCCGCGCCGCCGTGCAGAACGCCCTGCGGACGCTGGCCTCGCCCGGCCGCGGCGGCTATGCCGCGGCAAGAGCGGCGGAGGAGACGGCGTTCCGCTGTCGCAGCCTTGCCGCCGGGCTGTTCCGCGTGCCGTCGCCCGAGCAAGTCGTTTTCACCTCAAACGCGACGCACGGACTGAATCTTGCCATTAAGTCGCTCGTTCCGGAGGGTGGACGCGCGGTCGTCTCCGGCTATGAGCATAACGCCGTCACGCGCCCGCTGCACGCGCTGAGGGCGCGGGTCAAGGTCGCGGCCTCGCCGCTGTTTGATCGCCGCGCGGCGCTGCGCGCCTTTGAAAATCTGATCGAGACGGGCGTGGACGCCGTGGTCTGCACCCATGTTTCCAATGTGTTCGGCTTTGTTCTGCCCATCGAGGACATCGCAGCGCTTTGCCGCGCGGAGGGCGTGCCGCTGATCGTGGATGCTTCGCAGTCCGCGGGCGTCCTGCCGCTCGACTTCGCCGCACTCGGCGCGGCATTCGTCGCCATGCCGGGACACAAGGGGCTTTACGGCCCGCAGGGGACGGGACTGCTGCTGTGCGGACACGAGACGAGACCGCTCCTTGAGGGCGGCACGGGCAGCGCGTCGCTGGAACAGGAGATGCCGGACTTTCTGCCGGACCGGCTCGAGGCGGGAACGCACAATATGCCCGGCATCGCGGGACTGGAAGCGGGGCTTCGCTTCGTGCAGGAAAGAGACGGACGCATTGCACGACACGAACGCGCTCTGATCGCCCGCGCCGCCGAGCGGCTGCGCCGCATCGACGGCGTGACCGTCTACGCCGCATCGGATACGCTCGGGCAGGTGGGGGTGCTGTCGTTCAATGTGGACGGCAGAGGGCCGGAGGAAGTGGCGGAGGCGTTGGCGCGCCGCGGCTTTGCCCTGCGTGCCGGACTGCATTGCGCGCCCTATGCCCACCGCACGGCGGGAACGCTGCCGGACGGCACGGTGCGCCTGAGCGTTTCCGCGTTCAATGCGCCCGCCGACATCGACGCCTTTGCCCGCGCTCTGCGCGCGGTCACGGAGCGAGAAAGGTTTTTGCGCTAATTCATGGAAAATTCACGCTCTTCCGGTTGCAATTTTTCGGAGATTATATTAGAATAAGAATAACTATTGCTTAAGAGGGGTATGCCATGGAATTTATGATGACCATACTCGAAGGGACTTGGCGCTACCTGACGACCATCCGCATCTCGGATTATCTGGACATCGCATTGATGGCCTACTGTTGCTACCTGCTGCTGCGCCTTGCCCGCAGCACCCGCGCGGAGAGTCTGGTCAAGGGTATCCTGATCTTCCTGTTGGCGCTGTGGCTGTCGTATGCGCTCAAGTTCAAGGGTGTTTACTTTATTTTGAGTCATATGCTCGATGTCGGTATCCTTGCGCTCATCGTACTCTTTCAGCCGGAGATCCGCCGCATTTTGGAGCAGGTCGGCTCAAGCAAACTCCGCTCGTTCATCCCGTTTGCGGCAAAGCAGCAATCGAGTGCCATTGAAAACGCCATCGCGCAAACGGTGCTGGCCTGCACGGAGATGTCAAAGACCCGCACCGGCGTACTCATCGTCTTTGAGCGTGAGATCAATCTTGACGAAATGGCGCGCACCGGCACCATCGTGGACGCGCAGGTGAGCAGCGAGCTTCTCAAGAACATTTTCTTCGTCAAGGCCGCCATGCACGACGGCGCGGTCATTATCCGCAACGGACGCATCCTCGCGGGCGGCTGTATGCTGCCGCTCTCGAAGAATGTCAACCTCAGCCGCGACCTTGGTATGCGCCACCGCGCGGGCATCGGCATGAGTGAGAATTCCGACGCGGTGGTCGTCATCGTTTCCGAGGAAACGGGGACCATCTCCGTCGCCATCGGCGGGCTGCTCAAGCGCCACCTGATGCCGGAAACGCTGGAAAAGCTCCTCGTCAACGAGTTGATGCCGCGCACGGAGGACGAGCCTGCGGCAAAGCTGCCGCGGCGTCTTCCGGACTTTTTGAAAAAGCGGAAAGGAGAGGACGAAGATGGAGCAAACTAAAGGACGCAAGGCTGTTTTCATCGCCATCTCGATCCTCGTCGCGCTGTTGGTTTGGTTCTATGCGAACAGCGACACAGAGGTGGAGATTGCGGTGGAGGGGGTTCCCATCGTATTCACCAATGTGGATACCGCATTGGCGGACAAGGGGCTGATGCTCCTCTCCGACGAGGACGAAACGATTGACCTGAAGCTGCGCATGCCGCGCAGCACCTACTTCAAGCTCGACACGAGCAAGATCCATGCCGAGGTCAACCTCGGCACGATCACCGCGACCGGAACGCAGTCCATCACCTATAGCGTGGTCTACCCGCGCGGTCCGCGCGGCGAGCTGCTCTCGAGCAGCATCACGCAGAAGGAGCCGACCGTCCGCTCGACCACGGTGGAGATCGGCGAGCTGTTCCGCAAGGATGTGGAGATCCGCTGCAAGGTGGTCGGCAATGTGGCGGATGGCTTCATTGCCGGTACGGTGCGTATGCTGCCGGAGACATTAGAGGTTCGCGGCCAGCAGATCGACATCATGCAGGTCAATTACGCGCAGGTCACGCTGAATATCGAAAACGCGACCTCGACCGTTGTGGAGCTTTTGGACTTCGAGCTGTATGATTTCAGCGATCAGCCCATTCATTCCGCCCGTATCCACCCCGCCAGCGAGAGCGTTCAGGTGACGATGCCGGTGATGACAGTCAAGGAAATCCCGCTCAAGGTTGAATTTGTCGAAACGGCAGGCTCGCGGCTGGAGAATGTCAAGTGGGAATTGACGCCGGTCGACACCATAACGCTCTCCGGCGACGCTTCGACGATGGCAAACATCGAAGAGATCAAGCTCGATACGCTGTCGCTCGCCGACCTTCGCGCGGAGGAGACCTTCACCTACGAGATCCAACTGCCGAGCGGCGTGAACAACCTCAGCGGCGTGACAAGCGTGACGCTGACGATACTGTTCGATGACATTTCCTCACGCACGATGAACGCCGTGCGTTTCAGCTATGAAAACCTCACCAGCGACCGCGAGGTCACGATCGTCACCTCCACGCTGCCCGTGACCCTGCGGGGAACGAGCGAAGCGCTCGAACAGGTGAGTGAGGACGATCTCCGCGTGGTCGCGGACCTGACGAATGTTTCCGACGCCGACGGCGTGTATACCGTTCCCGCCAATGTCTATGTGGACGGACTGGACATTGGCGCGGTCGGCAGCTATCAGGTGACCGTCCGTCTGACGACGCGCACCGTACCGACCGAGGGCGCATAAAGGAGGATCCATGACACAGATCGCAACCGTAGAAAAACTCCTGCGCGGAGAGAGGGTGGAAATATCCGTCCCGCGCAAATCCGCCTGTGGACACGACTGCGAGGAATGCGCCGGCTGCGGTGTGAGCGGCACGTCGATCCGCGCGGTGGCGCTTGATCCCCTCGGCGCAAAGGTGGGGCAGAAGGTCGTGGTCGAAAGCAGCAATAAGCGCCTCTACGGCATGATGCTCTTGGTCTATACCGTTCCCATCGTGCTGTTCTTGCTCGGCTATTTCTGCTCCGCCGCAGTTTCGAGCGAGGGCGTGCGCTATGCCATCGCCATTGCGGGCTTCTTCCTCGGCATCGTTCCGGCCATTGTGTACGACCGCCGAGTAAAGCGTACGGGCGGCATGGTGTTCACGATCACGCGCCTGCTGTAAGGGAACGATGTTCGGCTATGTTTTACCGTCCGCAGAGCGGCTCGGCGAGTGCGAGCGCGAACGCTTCCGCGCGGTTTACTGCGGACTGTGCCACACGCTTGGCAGGCAGTACGGCTTTGCCGCGCGCTTCCTGCTCAACTATGATTTCACCTTTCTCGCCATTCTGCTTTCCGAGGGCGGGAAGGAGGCGTGCGAAACGCGCCGCTGCGCCGTCCACCCCTGTCGGGGCTGCCGGGTGCAGAACGAAACGGCCGCGCTTGACGCGGCGGCGGACCGCAGCGTGATCCTCTCCTGGTGGCAGATACAGGACCATATCGCGGACCATGGCTTCTGGAGCGGCCTCAAATACCGCGCGGCGGCGCTGCTCCTGCGCCGCGCCTACCGAAAGGCGGGCGCGCGGCTCCCGCGGTTTGATGCAGCGGTGCGCGAGCATCTTCGTGCGCTCAACGCGCTGGAAAAGGAGCGCTGCGCCTCCATCGACGCGGCGGCAGAGCCGTTCGCGGCGCTGATGGCGGACATTGCCGCCGAAGTGACGGACGAGCGCCGCCGGCGCGTTCTGGAGCAGATATTCTATCAGCTCGGCCGTTGGATCTACCTCATTGACGCAGCGGACGACTTCAAGAGGGATGCGCGCAGCGGAAGCTATAATCCCTTGCGTTACCGCTATGGGAACGCGGGCGAGAGCCTGACGGAAGCGGACAAGCTGGCCATAGCGGAAACGCTCGACGCATCGATCGCGCGCATGGCGGGCGCCTATGCCCTGTGTGACTTCGGCGTATGGACGACGATCTTAGACAGCGTTTTTTATGAGAGCCTGTACGGTATCGGCAAGGCCGTGCTGGACGGGACTTACCGCCGCCGCAGGCGGCTTCGCAGGACCACGAAACCTAACAGACGCGAGGAAACCGTATGAACGACCCCTACAAAGTATTGAATATCGCTCCCTCGGCTTCGGACGAGGAGGTCAAGAAAGCGTACCGTGAACTGGCGAGGAAATACCATCCGGACAACTACCACGATAATCCGCTGGCCGATCTCGCACAGGAAAAGATGAAGGAGATCAACGAGGCTTACGACCAGATCCAGAAGCAGCGCAGATCCGGCTATGGCGGCAGCTCCTCGCAGAGCTACTACGGCACGACGAGCGGCGGCTATAGGAGCGCGGATCCGACCATGCAGCAGATCCGTGTGGCGATCGCCCGCGGGGATATTTCACAGGCGGAGCGTATGCTTGCCGCCGCCAGCGACCACAACGCCGAGTGGAATTTCCTTATGGGGAATGTCTGTTATCGCCGCGGCTGGCTGGACGAGGCCAAGCGGTACTTTGAGACCGCCTGCCGCATGGACGCCGACAATCCGGAATACCGTCAGGCGTTGGCTGCCTTCAACAACCGCGGTTACCGGCCCGAGGGCTATAATACCGTTTCCACGAGCTGCGGCAACGACGCCTGCACGAACTGGTGCATGGCCGCCCTATGCTGCAACCTGCTCGGCGGCGGAGGGTACTTCTGCCTGCCGTGCATCATGTAAATAAGGAGGGTTCGCATTGGTCAAGAGTATGACTGGCTACGGAAGAGCCAGAGAAATGAGAAACGGCCGCGATGTCACGGTGGAGGTCCGAAGCGTCAACAACCGCTACCTCGACTGTACGGTGAAAATGCCGCGCGCCTACATCTTTGCCGAGGACGCGGTGAAGTCCCGCGTACAGAAGGTCATTTCCCGCGGCAAGATAGACGTGTTCGTCACCATCGACACCTCGGCGGCGGACGAAGCGGTCGTCAAGCTTAACCGCCCGCTGGCGGAGGGGTACTATAAGGCGCTGTGCGAGATCAACGAGGCCTGCGGCCTTACGAGTGAGATCAGCGCCGTCGCCATCGCCAGGTTCCCTGATGTGCTGACCGTCACCAAGGCGGAGGAGGACCTCGAAAGCGTCGCCGCCGACCTCTGCGCTGTGCTGGACGATGCGCTCACGGCCTATAACGCCATGCGCGCGACCGAGGGTGAGCGCCTCGCCGCCGACATCGGCAGGCGGTTGGACACCATCGAACGCCTTACCGGAAAGGTCGAGGAACGCTCGCCGCAGACGGTAGAGGAATATCGCGCGCGTCTGACGGCTAAGATGGAGGAGGTCCTGCATTCCACCACCATCGACGAGGGACGCATTTTGACCGAGGCCGCCATCTTTGCCGATAAGATCGCTGTGGATGAGGAAACGGTCCGTCTGCGCTCCCATGTTTCCCAGCTTCGCGGTATGCTCGCCTCCGATGAACCGATGGGGCGGAAGATGGACTTCCTCATTCAGGAGGTCAACCGCGAGAGCAATACCATCGGCTCGAAGTGCAACGATGTTGCCATTGCCCGCGACGTTATCGCCCTGAAAGCGGAGGTCGAAAAGATCCGTGAGCAGGTGCAGAACATCGAGTGAGAGGGGGAGACGATGAAACTCATCAACATCGGCTTCGGCAATCTGGTCTCCGCCGAACGTGTGGTCGCCGTCGTCAGTCCGGATTCCGCGCCCATCAAGCGGCTCATTCAGGAGTCGCGCGAGCGCGGCATGCTCATCGACGCGACCTACGGCAGAAAGACCGCCTCCGTCTTTGTGATGGACAGCGACCATGTGGTGCTCAGCGCCATCGCGGCGGAGAAGCTGGCCGCCCGCCTCGGCCTTGAAATTCTGGGAGAATGGGAAGATACAAAGCTATGAGAACCGGAAAGACCTTTATCATCTCCGGCCCATCGGGGGTCGGCAAAAGCACCGTCCTGCGCGAACTTCTCAAGGGACGCGACGACCTTTATTTCTCCGTTTCCGCCACCACGCGCAAGCCGCGCGAGGGCGAACTCGACGGGGTCCACTACCATTTTATTGACGTGGAACGCTTCCGCGATATGATCCAGGAGGATGAGTTCCTCGAATACGCCGAGTATGTCGGCAGCTTTTACGGCACGCCCAAGCGCTATGTGGACGAAGCCATGGCGCAAGGGCGGGATGTGATCCTTGACATCGAGGTGCAGGGTGCGCTGCAGGTCGTCAGCAAGCGGCCTGAGACGGTGCGTATTTTCATCGCTCCGCCCTCGTGGGACGCGCTGGAGGCCCGTCTGACCGGCCGCGGCACGGACAGTCCCGAGAAGATCCAAAAGCGTCTTGTCCGCGCGAAGGTCGAGCTTCAGACCGCCAACACCTACGATTATTTTGTCATCAACGACACGGTGGAAAATGCCGTGCGCGAGATCAACGCCATTATGCTCGCCGAGCATTGCCGGCCGAGCGAGCGCATGGAAATTTTACAGTAATCCTATTTATAAATCATGCCGCGCCGCGGCGAAAGGAAGTACACGATTATGATGCTCTATCCCGCTATGAACACCCTCACCAAGAATGTTCCCAACCGCTATCTGCTGGTCAATGTGGTCGCGCGCCGCGCCCGCCAGATCGCCGAGGACGCCGAGCAGGAGGGGATCCACCTGACGGAAAAGCCCGTGACCGAAGCCATCAACGAGGTTGCCGAGGGCAGGATCACCGCTGCCGACATCGATACACGTATCAGCAAGTAAACACCGCGCGCTGCCGCAGAAGGGGGGGAATACCGTGGAGGGTTTGGTCGCAAGGGTCGCCCTTTCCGGCGTTCCCTACAGCGCGGACAGGCTCTATTCCTATCTTGTTCCGCCGGAGCTGAGCGGACGGGTCTGCGCCGGTGTGCGCGTGGCTGTCCCCTTCGGACGCGGCAACCGCCGCACAGAGGGCTTCGTGTTAGAACTTGGCCGCGCCGCGGTGGATAAGCCGCTCAAGCCGGTCTTGTCGGTACTCGACGAGCAGCCGCTGCTGAATGAGGAATCGCTGCGCCTTGCCAAATGGATGAAGGCTCGGTATTTCTGCACGGTATACGATTCCCTTAAGACCATTCTGCCCGCCGGCATTTGGCTTCGTTACCGAGAGACCTACCGCCTGGCGGACGGTGTACAGGAAAGCGACTTGTCAGCATATACTGCGAAAAACCGCACCGACGCACCGCTTCTGCAGGCGATCGCCGCGAGGGGGGAGCTGGAGCGGAGCGAGCTGGAGGAGTTTGGCGGCGCACAGACGGCAAAGCGCCTGAAAGCGCTTTGCGAGCAAGGGATCCTTTATTCCGAGACCACCGCCGTCCGCCAGATCAGCGACAGATCCGTCCGCATGGTGAGCCTTGCCGTGAGCGCGGAGGACGCGTTGGCGGCGGTCGAGCCGAAGAGGCGCGCCGCGCCGCTGCGCTATGCGGCGGTGGAGATGCTCTGCGCGCAGGGAACGCTGTCCTCGGCGGATCTCTGCTACTTTACGGGCGCATCTTTGCGGACGCTGCAGGGACTGGAGAAGGCGGGAATCGTTGTATTCTCCAAGCAGGAGGTCCTGCGCGTCGGACGCTATGAAACGGCGGAGGACGGCGCGCCGATCATTCTCAATGAGGAACAGCAGACGGCGTTCGACGGTCTGCTGCCGCTTCTTGCCCGCCGCGAGGCGGGCGCGGCGCTGCTGCACGGCGTGACTGCCAGCGGGAAAACGCAGGTCTATATCCGTCTCATTCAGGAAACACTTGCTATGGGGCGCACGGCGATGCTGCTCGTGCCGGAGATCGCACTCACGCCGCAGATGATGGCAAAGTTTACCGCCTATTTTGGGGATTCCGCCGTTATGCTCCACAGCGCGCTCCGGCTGACGGAGCGCTACGACCAATGGAAGCGCATTCGCCGCGGCGAGGTCAAGGTCGTCCTCGGTACGCGCAGCGCAGTATTCGCACCGCTTGAAAACCTCGGCCTCATCATCATGGACGAGGAGCAGGAGCCGACCTACCGCTCGGAAAATCCGCCGCGCTACCACACGCGCGATGTTGCGCAGTTCCGCTGCGCCCAAAGCGGGGCGCTGCTGCTGCTCGGCTCGGCAACGCCCACGGTCGAGACGATGTATTACGCGAAACAGGGGCGCTATCAAGTATTTTCCCTTCACAGGCGATACAACGAAAAGGCGCTTCCCACCGTTCTCATCGCCGATCTGCGCGAGGAGCTTCGCGCGGGAAATGAAACAGCGATCAGCCGAGTACTCTGGCAGGAGCTGGAGGAAAATCTCGCGCGCGGCGAGCAAAGCATTCTCTTTCTCAACCGCCGCGGCAACAGCCGTATGCTGCTGTGCGGCGAGTGCGGCGAGGCGCCGGAATGCCCGCGCTGCAGCGTTCCGATGACCTATCACAGCGCAAACGGACGGCTCATGTGCCACTACTGCGGTCACAGCGAGCGAGCCTATGACCGCTGTCCCAAATGCGGCGGCAGAATGAAGCGCGTCGGCATCGGTACGCAGAGGGTCGAGGAGGAGCTGCATGGGCTTTTTCCACAGGCAAGGGTCCTCCGAATGGATACCGATACCGTTGGTGCTTCTTGCGGTCATGAAAAGCTGCTGCGGCAGTTTGCGGAGGAAAAGATCCCCATTCTCCTCGGCACGCAGATGGTCGCCAAGGGGTTGGATTTTGAAAATGTGACGCTCGTCGGCGTGCTGTCCGCCGACCAGTCGCTGTATGTGGACAGCTATTGCGCGCCCGAGCGCACATTCAGTCTGCTCTCACAGGTCGTGGGACGCGCGGGCCGCGGCAGCAAGCAGGGCAGAGCGGTCATTCAGACCTATACCCCTCAGAACGATGTGATCCGTGCGGCCGCAGCGCAGGACTACGACGCATTCTATGACAGCGAGATCAGAATGCGGAGGCTTCGGCGTTATCCGCCGTTTGCCGACCTCTTTGCTTTTACCGTCACGGGGAACGACGAGAGCCGCGTCATCGGCGCGGCAAAAGCGCTGCGCGACGCGCTTGCCTACGCTGTCAGGGAACGCGAGGAACTCAAACCGCTTGAGGTCGAAGTACTCGGACCGGCGGGCGCGAGCGTCGTGAAGGTCAACAACCGCTACCGCTACCGCGTTTTCCTCGTGGGGCCGAACAACAGCGTGCTGCGGCGGCTGGCGGCGGAATATCTCTGCGCGTTTTATCAGCATAAGGAAAACCGCGGACTCGACATTTTTGCCGACTGCAATGCGATACAATAGGAGGAAAACGATGGCAATTCGTAAAATCATGGAAAAAGGGGATCCTTGTCTGGAAAAGGTCTGCCACCCTATCACAAACTTCGATGCACGCCTGCACGCGCTGCTCGACGACCTGCGCGACACGCTGGAGGAATCCGGCGGCGTCGGCCTTGCCGCGCCGCAGATCGGCATTCTGCGCCGTGTGTGCGTCGTAGAGGACGGCGAAGGCGAGATCATTGAACTGATCAATCCGGAGATCATCCGGACCGAGGGCGAGCAGACGGGACTTGAGGGCTGTCTGAGCCTGCCGGGGCGTTGGGGCGTGGTGACGCGCCCGTACACCGTGCGCGTGCGCGCGCAGGACCGTGACGGCGTGACCTTTGAGGTGGAGGACGAGGAGCTGACCGCCCGCTGCTTCTGCCACGAGATCGAGCATCTTGACGGGCATCTGTTCAGCGAGCATTGCGACCGCCTGCTCACGGATGCAGAGCTGGAGCAGCATCTAAAGGAGCATGAGGATGAGTACGAAAGGGAAGACGACAAATGAGGATTGTATTCATGGGGACACCGGAATTTGCCGTAGCGTCCCTGAAACGGCTGGTCGAGGACGGGCATGAGGTCGTCGGCGTATTTACCCAGCCGGACAAACCGAAAAACCGCGGCATGAAGCTGGCGTTCTCACCTGTAAAGGAATATGCCTTAACGAAGGATCTTCCGGTCTACCAGCCGCTGAAAATGCGTGACGGCGAGGCGCTCAGCATTTTGCAGACCCTTGCACCCGAGTTGATCGTGGTCGCCGCCTACGGAAAGATCTTGCCGGAGGAGATCCTGGCGCTGCCGAAGTACGGCTGCATCAACATCCACTCCTCGCTGCTGCCGAAGTATCGCGGCGCGGCTCCCATCAACTGGGCCATTCTCAATGGGGAAACGACCACGGGCGTTTCGATCATGTATATGGTCAAGGCGCTCGACGCGGGCGACGTGATCCGCACGGTCTCGACCGCGATCGGGGAACACGAGGATGCCGCCGCGCTGACGGCACGCCTTGCCGCGTTTGGCGCGCAGGCGTTGAGCGAGACCATTCCTACCCTCGCCGACGGTACGGCGCAGCGCGCGCCGCAGGACGAAACGGCGTTCACCTATGCGCCCATGCTCGACCGTTCGCTCTCGCCCATCGACTGGACGAGGAGCGCGCATGAGATCGACTGTCAGGTGCGCGGTCTTATTCCGTGGCCCTGCGCGGTTGCGAGCGTGGACGGGAAAACGGTCAAGATTTACGAGACTATTTCCGGGGAAATGACGACCGCCGCCCCCGGCACGATGCGCGCGGTCAAGCGCGGCATCTCCGTTGCCTGCGGCGACGGCAGAAGCCTTGTCATCACGCAGCTTCAGGCCGAGGGCGGCAAACGCATGGCTGCCGCCGATTATCTGCGCGGCCATCCGCTGAAGGCGGCAGACTGAAGGGAGTCACACCATGCCCATAAATAGCTACGGTTACTATCCGTCGGATGTCATCTATCTTATCCTGTTGGTTCCCGTCCTGCTTCTCTCGCTCTACGCGCAGGCGCAGGTCAGCGGGAATTTCTCGCGCTACAGCAAGGTCACGAACCGCCGCGGGCTTACCGGCGCGCAGGCGGCGGCCAATGTGCTGCGCGCACACGGCGTAACGAATGTCGGCATCGCCCGCTGCGCGGGTAAGCTGACCGACCATTACGATCCGCGGGACAACACCATCTACCTCTCCGACGGCGTATACGACGCGCCGACGGTCGCGGCGGTCGGCGTTGCCGCGCACGAAGCGGGCCATGCGGTGCAGTACGCCGTGGGCTACGCTCCCGTAAAACTCCGCGGCGCCATCGTGAAAACGACGCAGTTCAGCTCGCAGGCATCGTTCCTCGTGTTGATGCTGGGGCTGATCCTTTACAGCCAGCCGATCCTGCTGCTCGGCATCGTGCTGTTCGGCGTGGTCGCGTTCTTCCAGCTCGTCACGCTTCCGGTGGAGTTCAACGCCTCCCGCCGCGCGCTTGAAACGCTGGAAGGTGAGCATATTTTGGAGGACGAGGAAATAGCGGGGGCGCGCAAGGTGCTTCGTGCCGCGGCGTTGACCTATGTTGCCGCGCTGCTCTCGTCGCTTTTGCAGCTGCTGCGCTACATTCTCATTTTCCTCGGACGCTCGAACAACCGCCGCGGGAGCCGCCGATGAGGACGGATCGTGCGCGCGAAGCGGCGCTTGAGGTGCTGACTGCCTGCCGACGGAACGGTGCGTGGGTGGACGGCGCGCTCAAGCACACGCTCAGGCGGAACACGCTTACGGGCCGCGACGCGGCGTTTGTCAGCCGTCTGACCTACGGCGTGGTGCAAAACCGCATCTACCTTGATTTTTGTCTGGCGCGCTGCCTGACGCAGCGGCCGGAAAAGCTGGAGCCGCTTCTGCTCGACATTCTGCGGCTTGGCGCCTATCAGATCCTGCTGATGGACAAGGTCCCCGTTAACGCCGCAGTGAACGAGGCGGTGGAGATGGCGAAGGCGCACAAGCTCACTCGTGCGGCGGGACTGGTGAACGCCGTTCTTCGCAGCGTGGACCGCAGGCGGGACGAGCCGCTTGCCTTCCGCGACAGGGTGGAGGAGTTGTCCGTGCGGACGAGCCATCCCCGCGCGCTGGTCGAGCGTATGATCGCTCTGCTCGGTGCGGAGGAGGCGGAAGCCTTTCTCCGCGCGAACAACGAGAGCGTCCCGACCACGATACATACCAACACGCTCAAGACCGACTCTGCCGTGCTCCGCGCGGAGCTGGAGGGCGAGGGCATACAGGTGACGCCGCATCCATGGCTCACGGATTGCTTCACCGTTTCCGGCACGGGCGATCTGGAGGACCTGACGGCGTGGCGCGAGGGCTGGTTCACCGTGCAGGACGCCGCCGCCAAGCTGACCGCGCTGACCGCCGCGCCGAAACGCGGCGAGTTCGTGATCGACACCTGTGCCGCTCCGGGCGGGAAGTCCTTTGCCATGGCGATGCAGATGGGCGGGGCGGGGCATATCCTCTCCTGCGACATGGAGGAGCATAAGCTTCGACTCATGGAGCTGGGCGCGGAGCGCCTCGGCATCAAATGCGTGGAGGTCCGCCTTGCGGACGGCCGCATCTGCGACGAAGCGCTCGTGGGCAAGGCAGATGTTGTGCTGTGCGATGTGCCATGCTCCGGCCTTGGCATCATTCGCAAAAAGCCGGACATTCGTTATAAGGATATGACGGCGCTGACGGGACTTCCCGCCATTCAGAGCGCTATTTTAGACAACGCATCGCGCTATGTGCGCCCCGGCGGAACATTGGTCTATTCGACCTGTACGGTGCTGCCGGAGGAGAACGAGGGCGTGACCGGCGCGTTCCTCCGCACCCATTCAGACTTTGCATACGACACCTTTTCGCTGCCCGCACCCATCGGCATGGTGTACGGGCATATTACGCTCTGGCCGCAGCGCGACGGTACGGACGGCTTTTACATCTGCCGCATGACGCGCCGATGAGAGGACAACTATGATCGACATCAAATCCATGACACAAGAGGAGATCACCGCTGCGCTGCGCAAGATGGGCGAACCCGCCTTCCGCGGCAGGCAGGTGTTTTCCTGGCTGCATAAGGGTGCGGTGCGTTTTGCGGAGATGAACAATCTCTCCAAGCCTCTGCGCGAAAAGCTTGACAAGGAGTTTTACATTACAGAATCTGTGATAGCGCGCAAACAGGTCTCCAAGCTTGACGGGACCATCAAATACCTCTGGGAGCTGCGCGACGGCAACTGCATCGAGACGGTGCTTATGAGTTATCACCACGGCAACACGGTCTGCATCTCCTCGCAGGTCGGCTGCCGCATGGGGTGCAAATTCTGCGCTTCTACGATAGCGGGCAAGGTAAGGGATCTTACACCGTCCGAAATGCTGGATCAGGTGCTGTTCACGCAACTGGACGCGGGCCGCGAGATCTCAAATATTGTTCTCATGGGCATCGGCGAGCCGCTGGACAACCGCGCAAATGTGCTTCGTTTTCTGCATCTGGTCAACCATCCGGACGGGCTGAACATCGGTATGCGGCACATCTCGCTTTCCACCTGCGGGGTCGTCCCGGGCATTGACGCGCTCGCGGAGGAGAACCTGCAGCTTACGCTTTCCGTTTCGCTTCATGCGCCGGACAGCGCGACACGCAGCCGCATCATGCCGGTCAATAACGCCTACGATGTGGAGGAGCTGTTTGCCGCCTGCCACCGCTATTTCAAGCGGACCGGCCGCCGCATCTCGTTTGAATATGCGATGATCGACGGTGTGAACGACCACGACTGGCAGGCAGACCTTCTCGCCGAACGCATTCACGGTATGCCGGGGCATGTCAACCTCATTCCGCTCAACGATGTGGTCGAGAGCGAGTTCAAGCCGAGCCGCCGCGTAGCGGCGTTCCAGAAACGCTTGGAGAGCCGCGGCCTGACGGCTACGGTGCGCCGCAGCCTCGGCGGAGACATAGACGCCTCCTGCGGGCAGCTGCGCCGCAAGGAAATGGAAGCAAAAGGGAGGGAACTGCGATGAAGGCTTGCGGTATCACGGACATTGGTCTTCAGCGCCACGAAAATCAAGACACCTTCGCGATCGAGCGCGGCGCGGCGGAAGGGCAGATCATCGCTGTTGTCTGCGACGGTATGGGCGGTGAAAACGGCGGTCAGGTCGCCAGCCGCCTTGCTGTGCATACCTTCGTCGAAGGAATGCGCGCCGTTCTGCGCGAGGACATGGGCGTGCAGCAGCTGCGTGAGGCGGCGGCCTACTGTGTTTCCAGAGCGAACACGGCGGTCAACCGCCATGCCGCCGAACACGCGGAGTGCCGCGGCATGGGGACTACGCTCGTTTCCGCCGTTACCTGCGGGAACATCGCCGTTGTGTGCAATGTCGGCGACAGCCGCGCCTATCGGCTTGGCTGCGGCAGGGCGGAGCGCATTACGCGCGATCACTCCGTGGTCGAGGGTCTGATCGCCAGCGGCAACATCACGGCGGAGCAGGCGCGCACCCATCCGAACCGAAATCTTATCACCCGCGCGCTTGGCCCGGAGGCAAGCACCGCCTGCGATGTGTACGAGGTCGCGCTTGCGCGGGGGGAGGCGCTGCTCCTCTGCTCCGATGGACTCGTGGTGACCGTGCGGGACGAGGAAATGCTGGAAACGGTCCTCCGCGGCGCAGCGCCGGAGGAAAGTCTGGAGCAGCTTTTGCAGCTTTCCAAACAACGCGGCGCGCCGGACAATGTGACGGCTGTGCTGCTTTATGACGATATGGAAGGAAAGGAGGGAGAAGCGTGGATCAAATGATCGGCAGAATGCTGGACAACCGCTATGAGCTGCTCGAGCTGATCGGCAGCGGCGGTATGGCGATGGTCTACAAGGCAAAGTGCCACCGGCTCAACCGATTGGTTGCCGTGAAGGTACTCAAGAGCGACTTTGCGAGCGATGCGGATTTCCGCCGTCGTTTCTACGATGAGTCGCAGGCCATTGCGATGCTCTCCCACCCGAACATCGTTTCGGTGTATGATGTCTCGCGCTCCTCGCCGGAGTACATCGTCATGGAACTGATCGACGGCATCACCCTCAAGCAATACATGGAGCGGCGCGGCCAGCTCAACTGGCGCGAATCGCTGCATTTTATTACGCAGATCATGCGCGGTCTGAGCCACGCGCATTCGCGCGGCATCGTCCACCGCGACATCAAGCCGCAGAATATCATGGTCCTGCGCGACGGCAGCGTCAAAGTCACGGACTTCGGCATTGCCTATCTTTCCAATTCCGCCAACACCATGACGCAGGAGGCGCTCGGCTCCGTCCATTACATTTCCCCCGAGCAGGCAAAGGGCAACCGTCCCGACGCGCGCTCGGACATTTACTCTGCGGGCGTCGTACTCTACGAAATGCTTACGAGCCGCCTGCCCTTCGAGGGGGACAGCGCCGTTTCCGTCGCCATTCAGCATCTGAGCAGCGTACCGCTCTCTCCGCGCGAGATCAATCCGGAGGTGCCGGAGGCGCTGGAGAAGATCTGCATGAAGGCCATGGCCTCCGACATCTCCAAGCGTTACCCGACGGCGGACGCCATGCTTGCCGATCTGGAGGAGTTCCGCAAAAATCCGGACGCGGACCTTGATTTTACCATCGAGGATCTGCGCCGTCCGGAAACGGACGAGCCGACACAGTATATTCCTGCGGTGCAAGCCGTTTCCGCGCGCCGTGACGACGAGCAGGAGGACGAGGAGACCGAGACGGACCGCGACGCGCGTATGCGCCGGACGCTGCTGGTCGCGGGCGGTATCGCGTTGGCAGCGGTGGTCGTGTTCGCGCTGTGGAATGTGATCATCGGCAGCTTCCGAAAGGAGCCGGTGCAGACGGAGTTCACCGTGCCGAGCTTGCTCGGCATGACCATCGAGCAGGCCGAGGCTGACGCACGCGTGAAGGGCATTTTCACCATCACCGAGATGGGCAGCCGCGCGAGCAGCGAATACGCCGAGGGGGAGATCATCGAGCAGTCGCCTGCGGCGGATAATGTCGTGCGCGGCAACCGCGAGATCAAGGTTTTTGTCAGTACCGGCGAAAAGACCGCAGAGATGGACAATGTGACCGGTATGGATTACCGCACGGCGGAGATCACGCTCAAGCGGCACGAGCTTTCGCTGGAGATCGACTACAGCTTTGAATACTCCGATGCCTTCAACATCGACTGTGTGATACGCACCATACCGAATAAGGGTGCGCCGCTTTACGAGGGCGACCATGTGACCATCGTTCGCAGCAAGGGGCCTGAGCCGCGCCCCGTCACCGTTCCCTCGTTCCTGACGCTTTCTCTGGAGAGCGCACAGGAGCAGGCGGAAGCGCTTGGTCTGGTGATCGGCAGCGCGAAGCACGCTTACAGCGATGCCGCAGCGGGTACGGTCATTGACCAGAACATTGCCGCGACCACCGTGGTCAATACCGGCACCGAAATTGTTTTCACCATCAGCGACGGACCGGACGCGGCGCTGACGGCGCAGGAGGGGACGCCTCCGGAGGCGCCGTGAGGGGAAGGATACGAAAAGCCCTCAGCGGCTTCTACTATGTGGATACCGGCGAGCGCACGGTGACCTGCCGCGCCCGCGGCCGCTTTCGCAAGGAGGGCATTTCGCCGCTCGTCGGCGACTGGGTGGATTTCACCGTGACCGGCGACGAGGGCGTTATCGACGCCATCGAGCCGCGGCGCAGCGCATTTGCACGCCCTGCCGTCGCCAACATCGACCAGCTTGTGATCGTTTCGTCGAATGCGATCCCCAGGACCGATCCTTACCTTATTGACCGCATGACGGCCATTGCCGCGCTGAAAAACTGCGATGTGCTGCTCTGCATCAACAAGGCCGATCTGGACCGTGCGGACGGTTTGTGTGCCATCTACGAAAAGGCGGGGTTCCCGTGTGTCCTTGCCAGCGCCGAAACAGGTGAGGGGATCGAGACGCTACGGGGGATGATCTCTGGTAAGGTGTCCGCCTTTACAGGAAACTCCGGCGTTGGAAAATCCAGCCTTTTGAATGCACTTGACCCCAGCTTTTCGCTCAAGGTCGGCGAGGTCAGTCAGGCGCTCGGACGCGGGCGGCACACCACGCGCCATGTGGAGTTGTATGCCCTTGCGGGCGGCGCGGAGATCATCGACACGCCCGGATTTTCCTCGTTCGACGCGGACGAGTTGGGACTGGAGCTGAAGGCGCGGCTGCCGGAGACCTTTTTGGACTTCGCACCCTACCTTGGGGCGTGCCGCTTTGTCGGATGCAGCCACACGAAGGAAAAGGGCTGCGCCGTGCTGGAGGCGGTCCGCGCGGGGGAGATCGCGCGCTCGCGGCACGAGAGTTATCTGCGGCTCTATGGGGAGCTGAAGGACCTCAAGGAATGGAATACCTGATACGAAGACGGCGGAGCGTTGCTCCGCCGCTTTTCTTTGCACCGAATGCCGCCGCGCAGTATATACTGGAGCAGCAGAACAGAAAGGGGAGGAGGTGCGGCCATGTGGGGCGGAAACCGGTGCTGGCTCGGCTTTTGCGCTCTGGCGCTCGGCTCGGCAATTCTGATCGTTGCCATTTTTCCGGTTGGTTTTCTTATGTTTTTGGTCGCGTTTCTTCTCATCGCCTGTGGTTGGGGCTGTATGCGGAGGAGGTGAACAGACTTTGAAGATCGTTGTATGGAAGTCGCCGAAAGCGTTGGGCAGCGTCCTGCGCGTGCTGTTCGGCATCCGGGAGGAGTAAACAGGTATACTGCGGTCTCCGTGTGCATAGAGTAGAGCAAACCATGCCAAAGGAGAGGACTACCATGGAGCTTGAACTGTGCAAAGAGACCTATTCCTGTTATGACGCGCTGCCGCCGTTCGTTGAAACGCGTGAGCAAAGCACGGAAACCATTATTCCGGACTACTGCCCCGACATTGCCCGCATCGTGGAGAGCAGCGGCTGTCTCTTTCTGCACAGCCGCGAGATCACAGACGGACGGGTGTCGGTATCCGGAACGCTGCGCGTGACGCTGCTGTACATAGCGGACGGCAGCGGCGGACTGAAAAGCTTTGAATACTCGCTGCCTATGGAGGAAACGCTGGAGAGCCGTCTGCGCGAGGGGTGCAAGGAACTCTGCCTCGACGGGACGGTGGTCTCCCTTGAGGTCCGTGTCCTCAACCCGCGCAAGCTGACGACCCATGCCGTTGTCGAATGGAAGGCGGCGCCTTATTGCGCCGCGCAGATCACGGTCTGCGGCGAGGTCGCCGGAGCATCGAACTACGGTGTGGAAACACTGGTCGAAACGCAGAATGTGTCGCTCATCTGTGCGCTGCGGCACAAGGATTTTGTGTTTTCCGACGAACTGCTGCTCTCCGGCAGCAAGGAGTCTGCGGCAGAGCTGCTGCACGAGACCGTAAAGCTGCGGACGACGGAGTGCCGCCTGCTCGGCGGCAAGGTCATTCTCAAGGGCCTTGCGTGCGTGGACCTGCTCTATCTTTCCGAAAGCGGGACACTCTGCCGTGCCGGAGCGGAACTGCCGTTCTCGCAGATCGTTGAAGGGATCGAGGAGGCAGACGAGAACACCTCGGCAGAGGCGCACCTCCGCCTGACCGGAGCGGAATTTCGTATCGGCGGAGAGGACGGCAGCGACCCACGGAGCATCTCCGTAAAACTCTTTCTGCACGCCTGCGTGCTGCTGCGCCGACGGGTGACGCTGCGCTGCATCACCGATCTCTACAGCACGAGCCACGAGTTGGCTCCGCAGATGCAGGCGATGGAGCTGTGCGGCGAGGTGGAAGCCGTTACGCAGGAGCAAAATGTGCGCGAGCAGATCGAGACCGGCGTGGAGCCTGTCAGCATTCTCTGCGCTGAGGTCAGCTTCGGCGGCGTGACCATGGTGCAGGAGGAGGGGGCGGCGCTCCCGCGTGCCGCGGCCGTTATCCGCGTGTTGTATCTGGACGAGGGCGGCGCGCCGCTTATGGTCGAGCGGCGCACGGAGATCTCGGCGCGCGTCGCCGTCCCGAAAGGCTGCACAGCCACCGTGCGCGGCGTGACGGCGGGGGAGGTCAGCGCGGCAGCCGCGGCCGACGGGATTGAGGTGCGCTTCCCCGTGATCTTCACGCTTGCGTGTACCGGCGTGTGCCGCTGCGTATGCCTTACATCGCTCAAGGCCGAGCCGCTGCAGGAGAGCGGGGGAGAGACGCCGTCTCTCGTGCTGCGCGCCCTGCGGCCGGAGCAGAGGCTCTGGGATCTCGCCAAGAGCTGCCGCACGACGGTTGCCGACATTCTCGCCGCAAACGAATTGGCCTCCGAAGCAGACGCGCCTGCGGGGGAAATGCTGCTGATCCCGCGCCGCTGAAAACGCGCTTCCGGAAAAAGAGCCGAAAGGCTCTTTTTCTTTTTTCGGCTTGTCATACCGGACACGGCTCGGTCATATAGTGAAGCAAGAACGGTGAGAATTCGGAGGAGATCGCTATGACAACAAATACCGGCATCTATCAGGACATCGCCACGCGCACGGCGGGCGACATCTACATCGGCGTGGTCGGTCCGGTGCGCGCCGGAAAATCCACTTTTATCAAGCGC
Organism: uncultured Oscillospiraceae bacterium; assembly: GCA_934553255.1. Lineage (GTDB taxonomy): Bacteria > Bacillota > Clostridia > Oscillospirales > Oscillospiraceae > Hominicoprocola. The sequence continues at coordinate 1,740 of CAKTEZ010000004.1, read as the reverse complement.
TTTATGGAAACGCAGGTCATCCCGAACATCGAGAATGTCTACCGTCGCGAGCGCGCCAAGGATGAGCTGCCGCAGAGCGGCAGCGGCCGCACGGTCATGACCTCCGAGCCGAAGTTCGTACCGGAGGAGGCGGTAGACATTGCGTTGGATGAGGGAGCAAGCTGCTCCGTCCGGCTCATCGATTGCGTAGGCTACATGGTCCCGGGCGCTGCGGGGCAGTACGACGGCGACGGTCCGCGCATGGTTACAACACCGTGGATGGATCATCCCGTGACCATGGCGGAGGCGGCGGAGCTGGGGACGAACCGCGTCATCCGCGAGCATTCGACCATCGGCATCGTCATTACGACCGACGGCAGCATCACCGACATCCCGCGCGAGGACTATGTTGAGGCGGAGGGCCGCGTGATCCGCGAATTGCAGGAGATCGGCAAGCCGTTTCTGGTCCTGCTCAACGCGGTAGACCCAAAATCACAGCGTGTGCAGGCAATGGCAGGCGGTATTGCTTCACAGTACGGTGTGTGCTGTTTGCCGGTCAACTGTCTGGAGTTGGACGATGTGGCGGTGGGGGACATTCTCAAGGCGCTGCTCTATGAGTTCCCGCTGACGGAATTAGAGCTGTTTCTGCCCTCGTGGGTCACGGCGCTGCCCTGCGGTCACCCCATTCAGGCGGGGCTGTACCGCAGTATCCGTGAGGGAGCAAAGGGGCTTCACCGCATTCGTGAGGTCACGCCTGCTGTGGACGCCATGCGCGCCTACGAGGGCATCAGCGGCGCGCGTGTCCGCGCTATTTCGCTCGGCAGCGGCGTGGCGAGTGCCGAATTGCAGCTTCCGCGCGCCCTATTCTATCAGACGCTCAGCGAGCAGTCCGGCTTCCATGTAGCGGACGACGGCGACCTGATGAGTCTGCTCACCGAACTTTCCGTGGTCAAGGCGGATTACGACAAGGTGGCTGACGCGGTGCGCTGCGCGCGTGAAACGGGCTACGGCGTGGTCGTGCCGACGGTCGACGAGCTGAACCTTGAGGAGCCGGAGATCATGAAGCAGGGAGGGCGCTACGGCATTCGCCTCAAGGCCAGCGCGCCGAGCCTGCACATCATACGCGCCGACATTGAGACCACCGTTTCGCCCATCGTCGGCAATGAGAAGCAGAGCGAGGACATGGTGAATTATCTCTTGCAGGAGTTTGAGGGCGACACGACGAAGATATGGCAGTCGAATATCTTCGGCCGCAGCTTCCATGAGATCGTGGGCGAGGACCTGCAAGCCAAGCTCAAGAGGATGCCGGATGACGCGCGCGCAAAGCTCCGCCAGACGCTCGAGCGCATCATCAACGAGGGCAGCGGCGGCCTGATCTGCATTATCCTGTGAAAATCACGGAGAGAGGGGAAATTCCCCTCTCTCCCTTACAGCTTGTAACCGGAATGTTACCGCTTTGTAACTTGCTTTTTCCTCCGCCGACTGCTATGCTGTTTACATAACAATAACCGGAGGAGTTTGCCATGAGTCGAAAGCTCGCCCTGCCGCTGTTTCTGCTGGTCTTTGCCCTCTGCGTCATTTTTGCCAGCCGCACCCCGCAGCCCATCATAGAGGAATTACCGTCGGATGCGGCGGACGCGCCCGCCGTGCTGCTCACGCTGACCGAGAAGGTCGGCGGCCAAATCGTCACGCTGAAGGTCTATGAACCAAAGGATAATGGATTCACACGCTATGCACTGTTCGACGCGGATGGTGTGCTGC